>VGWG01000021.1 GCA_016873675.1 Lentisphaerota bacterium
AGGAATGGACGTCGAAGCCCTGTCCAACTGGCCATGGACTGCCAGTCCCTTGGGCAGGGTCTCCAAGATCTCGTCTGCCCAAGCGACAAATCTGACCGACTCCTGATAAACAGTCAGCTTCTCATGATCAAAAACCGTTTTCATGGGTGACATTTTATGATCACATGCAGCAGCAAAGCAAGATTACGATTATGATTACGATTATGATTACGATTAAGTAACCCTCATCAGAACTGCCATGCGCCCTGCCCGCCCATTCACGGATTCTGGGCGATCTTGCGTTCCATGACTGCGGCTACCGCACGCGTGTCGGCGGCCACGATCTCGACCCGCGTCGGCAATCCGGCAAGGGCGTCGAGTATGGGGTGGTGCGCGAGATCCTGACCCGTGGCCTGCTTGATCGCCGCGCCAAACTTCGCGGGATGCGCGGTGGCGAGACAGATCATCGGCGCCGTCTCGTCCAGATGCTGCAAGCCGACATGCACGCCCACCGCCGTGTGCGGGTCGAGCAGGTAACCAAAGTCTTTCCAAAAGCGACGGATCGTCTCCAACGTCTCCGCCGTGTCGCCCCGTCCCGCGCGGATGAGCGGATCGACGGACGGGGCACCTGCGACGGTGTCGACCGTGATCCGGCCCTCGATCTGAAAGTGTGTCATCCAGCGTCGCACCTGCTCCGTGTCGCCGTCAGCCCGGTAGAAGAGGTAGCGCTCGAAGTTACTCGCCACCTGGATATCCATCGACGGGCTCGGCGTCGGAACGACACCGCCTGCCGCGTACACGCCGGTCGTGAAAAATCGGGTTAGGATATCGTTTTCGTTCGTCGCCAGCACCAAGCGGTCGACCGGCAGGCCCATGCGCGTGGCCACGTAACCCGCAAAGATGTCGCCGAAGTTGCCGGTCGGTATTCCAAATCGCACGCGCGTCGCGCCGGTTTCGTCCATCACCCGGAACGCCGCATAGAAATAGTAGGTAACTTGCGCCAGAACCCGCGCCCAGTTGATCGAATTGACCGCCCCGAGGTGGTGCGCGTCGCGCCAGTCGAGGTCGTTGAACAGATCCTTCACAATCCGCTGGCAGTCGTCAAAGGTGCCATCGACGGCGAGGTTGAGGACATTGGCATCCCGGACGGTCGTCATCTGCCGTTCCTGTGCCGGGCTGACCCGTCCGCGAGGGTGCATGACGAAGATTCGCATGCGCTCGCGTCCTTTGACTCCGTGAATCGCGGCACTGCCGGTGTCTCCGCTCGTCGCCGCCACAATGTTGAGCTCCTGACCGGAACGCTGCAGCACGTATTCGAACAGGTTGCCGAGAAACTGCAGCGCCACATCCTTGAACGCTAAGGTTGGGCCATGGAACAGTTCGAGCACATGAATCGGACCGACCGCGACAACCGGCGTGACATCGGGATGGCGGAAGGCATGGGTGGACGCTCGGATGATCCGGTGCAGGTCGGCATCGGGAATGTCGTCGGCAAACAAGCGGATCACCTCGTACGCCAGATCCTGAAACGCGAGCAGCCGCCACCCGCGCAGCAGGCCGCGCACGTCCGGGATCCGTTCCGGCAGCAACAGCCCGCCGTCTCGGGCCAGTCCCGTGAGCACCGTATCCTGAAACGGCATGGGGGTGCCCCCGCCGCGCGTGCTGATGTACATCATGATCGGCTTCCCGAAACAAGAACGAGCCCCGACGGGGCCCGTTGTCTGAATCGCGCTAAATTGGCGGAGAGGGGGGGATTCGAACCCCCGGTACCGGTGTTAACCAGTACCGCGGTTTAGCAAACCGCTGCCTTCAGCCACTCGGCCACCTCTCCAATTGTGCCTTTCCTGCTCGCCCGTCAGGGTCTGCGGATTCACACAGGCGACATCATACGCGATGATCTCATGTCTATTCAAGCGCAAAACACGTGAATTCTTGCGTCTGCCCGCGAATGGATGTATTATCCCCGCGAATGGGTGATCATGTGGTGTGTGTGACGTATCTGGTTGACGTGCGCAGGAGCCGATTCACAATGCCTCAGAAGAAACACGCGATTCCGCGTCCCGAATATCCGCGGCCGCAGTTCGAGCGTGCCGACTGGATGAACCTCAACGGCTCCTGGAGCTATTGTTTTGATTTTGGCCAGTCGGGAATGGATCGACGCTTGTTTGAGAGCAAGGGGTTTGACGGCCGGATTGTCGTGCCGTTTTGTCCGGAGAGCGCGCTATCGGGCGTGGGCCACACGGACTTCATTCCGGCGATGTGGTATCACCGAACATGCTCGATTCCCAAGGCCTGGTCGGGTCGGAATGTCCTGATCCATTTTGGCGGCGTGGACTACGAGTGTGAGCTGTTCGTGGACGGCGCATCGGCGGGGATGCACTTCGGCGGCACCGTCTCGTTCAGTTTCGACATCTCCCGGTATGTCACGGCTGGCGGCACGCACGATATCGTGTTGCGCGTGGCTGATCATCTGCGCACCGGCAAGCAACCTTCGGGCAAGCAGAGTCCGGTTTACAGGTCGGCCGGGTGCCATTACACCCGGACCACGGGCATCTGGCAGACGGTCTGGCTGGAGCCGGTCGCTCCTCAGGGGCTTAAGCACGCGCGGATCGTTCCAGATCTCGACGGCGGCCGGTTTGTCATCACCCCGCATTTTCGCTCGATGGAGCGCGGCCTCACGTTTAACGCCACCCTCGCGGCCGCCGGCCGAACCGTCGCACGGGCCGGGGGGCCTGCCGCTCACGGCGCACCGGTGATCCTCTCGGTCAAGAATCCCAGAGCTTGGTCTCCCGATGACCCGTTCTTGTATGACCTCGTCCTCGACGTGGTCGACGCCGCCGGGCGTGTCGTGGATACGGTCCGCAGCTATGCCGGGATGCGCAAAGTCCACATCGAGGGCAATCAGGTTTTCCTCAACAACCAACCGCTTTATCAGCGTCTGGTGCTGGATCAGGGGTATTATCCGGATGGAATCTGGACCGCGCCCTCGGATGCCGCGCTGAAACGTGACATCACGCTCTCGCTGAAGGCCGGATTCAATGGCGCCCGGCTGCACCAGAAGGTTTTTGAGGAGCGGTTCCATTACTGGGCTGACCGGCTGGGGTATCTCACCTGGGGCGAATCCTCCAGTTGGGGCAACGATCCCAATGACCTTGCCTCGGCGCGTCTGTTTCTGAGCGAATGGGCCGAGATCATCGTCCGCGACCGCAACCATCCCTCGATCATTGCCTGGACGCCGCTCAATGAAACGTGCGTCTTTACGAATCCCAATCAGCATCGCCGGTTCCATCGGGATCTGTATGGCATCTGCAAGGATCTCGATCCCACGCGACCGGTCAACGATGCCAGCGGCTACATTCACGCGGTGACCGATCTCTGGACGGTGCATAACTACGAGCAGGACCCGGACAAACTGCTGGCGATGCTGACGCCCGATCCGGTCACGGGCGTTTGGCGCAATCATCCCGACAAAGAGGCTCCCTACGAGGGGCAACCCTATCTGGTGGACGAATTTGGCGGCATCCCGTGGATTCCGAAAAGTCGGCGCGCCTTTGCCGACAACTCGTGGGGCTATGGGGACGCGCCGCAAACCGTTGAGGCGTACTATGCCCGTCTGCAGGGTCAGGTGGACGCGATTCTCCGCCAGCGCCATATTTCCGGTTATTGCTACACGCAGCTTACGGATGTGGAACAGGAAGAAAACGGCATCTACAACTACGACCGCAGCGCCAAGTTTAACATGCGGCGGATCGCGGCCATTTTTGGAAAGAATCCGGATTGAAGACACGCATGCTAGCGGGGGCGATTGTTGTGATTGCCGGTTGCCTGGGCGCGCATGGCGCCAACGATGCGGCGCCGACGGTGCACGTGCCGCCGACGGTCTCCAACCTCTTCGCCCGCGCGCGCCCAGCCAATCCACGGCTGCGCGCGCAGACGGCGCAGGTCGAGGCTGCGGACCACGATGCGGCGGCCGTAGACGGATTCTACGACACCGCGCTCTCGGCCGCTTCGGGTTTTTCCGAAGGCCCCCTGCGCACGCCGGGTTCCGGACTGCCGGGCGTCGCGCCGGCCGATTCCTGGGTGACGGAGGCGACCGTGGTGCGCCCCCTACGCCAGGGACTCCGTTTACGGGGTTCGCTTGCCCGTTGGGATTCGATCAGCGGGGGCGCCGCCGACAACGCGTCGGCATCCGTCGCCGGCGTGTCCGTTGAGCAACCGCTGCTTCGGGATCGCGGCTTTGCCACGCAGCGCCTGGATGCCGAAACCGCCACGCTCCGCGCCGAGGAAGCGCGAGCCTGGCGGGCTGCAGCGTGGCAGGATACCTGCCATGCCATCACCCGCGCCTACGGGGACTGGCTCGCTGCTCATGCCGAGCTTGCGGAGTCGCTGACCGCCAGCGGCCGTGTCGCCCGGCTACTGGAGGAGACCGAAGCGCGCGTCAGGCTCGAAACCACTCCCGCCTATCAACTCGCTTCCGCCCGCATGGAGGTGGCCTTCCGGCAGGATGAGTTGCAACAGGCTCGCGCCGCTCTGCAGTCCGCCCGCATCCGTCTGGAGGAATGGGTCGGGGAGGCGCTTCCCGAAGGCGTCATCCCTTCTCCGTCACCCGGCGAGCTTCGTGGCTGGGCCGAAGCGTGTGCCACCGCAGGCCGCGAATCGCCCGTTGTGCTCGTGATCCCCGACCGCCCGGAATGGCGCGCTGCGTCCGCCTCCGCCGCCCGGGCCGACACGCGCGTCCGCCGCGCCCGCGAAGATCTCAAGTCCGATCTCTCTTTGGTCGCGGGTGTCGGGCTGCGCTTGAATAACCCGCCGGGCGCGCATGCCGACGGCGACTTGGCCTGGGAGGGGGGCATCGTCTGGCGCAGTCCGCTTGGGTTTAACGCCGAGCGCGCCCGCGCAGCGGCCCGCGAAGCAGACGCTCGCGCCGCTCGGGCCGATCTGGCCGTGATCGCGAACGCCGCAGCCGCCGAATATGCCCGCGCCCAGACGGTTTTCGCCTCCGCCTGCGTCCGCCTCGAATCCGTCGACCGGGCTGTGGATGCGGCGCGCGCCAGCCTCGATGCCGAGTCGGATCGTTTCCGCCTTGGCGAGGGACGCAGCCGCCTCGTGCTCGACGCGCAGAAGGATCTTTCAGCCGCCACCCGTCGTGCCAACGCCGCTGCGGCCGAGACGATCCGCGCCTTCACGGACCTCATTCGCGCCGCAGGCGTTTCCTTCACGCCCGGTGTCGCTGGCGACGGGCTAGGGGGGGATGCGCGATGAGCTGGGTGACACGCCTGTTGAATCGGCGTTCCACGCGCGCGCTTCCGGACGGGCCGAGACCGCCGGTTCCGTCCGGGCCGGGTTCGGGGGAGGCATCGGGGGAGGCATCGGGCGAAAGCGGAATTGTTTGTAGCTGGTGTGCCCAGACCGCCGATCCCGGTGCTGACGGGTTTCACCTGTGTCAGATTGCTTTTGGGGCTGATCAGGAGCGCTATTGTTTCTGCTGTGACGATTGTTTTGAGGCGTTCCGCAAGATGTATCCGTCTCGCGTCCATCGCAATTGCTACGAGCGGAGCTGCGAGGGGTGTGAGTGGTGCCACAAGCGTTACGAAAATGAACGTGAGGGGATACGCGCCCTGGCTCAGGGCCGCGTCCGGGAGCAGCAAAAATAATGGGTGAATATCGGACCAACAGGAGCGATGCGCTTCCTGCGACGGCACGGGAGAAAAGGGCGTGGATCGGGCAAACCGTCTTGATCGTGCTGCTCGTGTGCGGGGTGATCGGCACGGCCGGGCACCGTCTGCATGTCAATCGCTATGCGCCGGCCACGGGCTATGTGACCACCGCGCACTACGCCGAGGTGCGGGCGCCCGTCGCCGCGCGGGTCGCCGCGATTTCCGGAGAGTCGGGCGGAGCCGTCACGGCCGGCACGCTCATCGTGCAGCTTGAGGACGCCGAACAGCGGGCCTCCGAAGCCGAGGCGGTGAGTAGCGTGCGCAAGGCCGAGGCGGAGATCGCCAGCCGCGAGGCAGAGCTCTCGGACCGCCGCCGCGATCACCGCAGCCGGGTTGCGTCGGCCAAGCTGGCGCTCGATTACGCCAAACAACGGATCGAGCTGACGGGCACGCTCGCGGCGAAGGGGCTTGTTTCGGGCCGCGATTTGGCCGCAGACGCCTACACGCTCAAGCAGGCCGAGGCCGAATACGCGCGCCTCAGCGAGGCCGACACGTCGCTGGACGAACGCCAGCTTGAGATTCTCCGCCGGGAACTGGGCTCCCGCATTGAGACGGTGGCGCGCGCGCGCGCCGCCGTCTCGGCGCGCGCCGTGCGCGCGCCGATCGACGGCCGGCTCCTTCGCCACAGCTTTTACGTGGGCGAGGTGGTGCGCCCCGACACGCTGCTGTTCGAGGTGTTCGGCGGCACCAACCTCGTGCTCAAGCTCCGCGTTCCCGAGCGGTATGCCGCCAAGGTCACGCCCGGCCAGTCGGTGCGCGCCGAATTGCGCAGTTTCAAGACCCTGCTGCGCGACTGGGTGCAAGGCACGGTTGTCGAAACCCGCGACGTGATCCAGACGGAGGGGGCGCAGGCCTACCGCGTCATCTATTGTTCGTTCGATCCGGAAGGCCGCGTGGTGCAACCCGGCGCCACCGCCGATGCCGAGATTCTGATCGGGCGCACCTCTTTCTGGTCGGCGCTGATCGGCCTGTAGCCCGGAATGATTCACGGTGCACGAACGTTCGCCTTGGGGTTTAATGATATGGCTGCTCTCTCCCATGTCGGCCTATTTATTCGCCCGTTCCGCTGGCATCTGGTTGGCCTGGTGGCGTTGACGGGAATCCTCTCGGTGATGGCCATGCTTCCACCCCTGCTCACGCGCGAGGTGATCAACCGTGTCATTGAGGGCGGGGAGCATGACGCATTGCCGCGCCTGGGCCTCTTCCTCATCGGCACGGCATTCGCCTCGGCCGCCTGCGCCTATTTGCAGGTCCTTGGCATGGCCTATGTGGGCCAGACGTTCGTGATGCGAATCCGTTCCGCAGTTTATGCGCACATGCTCAGGCTGGGCATGGCTTTCTTCGGAAAACACAGCACCGGCAAGCTGATCAACCGCCTGATGGGCGACAGCAGCGCCCTGCAGCAGATTCTCTCCGTGGCCACGGTCCAGATTGTTTCTGATCTCGTGTGCGCGGCGTTCGCGATTACCGCCACGCTTTTCATCAACTGGCGGCTCGCCATCCCGCTTTTCGCACTGCTCATTCTGTTTGTGGTTAATTACCGGTCCTCGATCAGCCGACTGAAGCGGCTGACCCGCGCGCAGCGAGGCGCGGAAGACCGTGTCGCCGCAGGCGTGCAAAACCGTCTGGCCGCCAACATGACGGTCAAGACCTACGGATCCGAGGCGCGCGAGAACGACGTGTTTCGCACCCAAAGCGCCTTCAGCATGGAGCTGGTTCGCGAGTCGCAGATCGCATCCGGAGCGTTCTGGCTCAACACCCGGCTGCTGGCCGACATCGGGCGTATAGTGATTTACTTTCTCGGTTGCGCCATGGTGCTCGGAGAAACGGCGACTTATGGTGACGTGACCGCCTTTTCGGCCTATGCCATGCAGATGCTCTGGCCGGCGGTGCGCTTTTCACAGCTCGCGCAACAGCTTGAAAATGTCCGCATCTCGGCCGAACGGCTGTTCGAGATTCTCAATGAAGTGCCGCAGACGGTTGAACACGCCGGGGCGATGGACATCGGGATCGCCCGCGGACGCGTCACGTTTGACGCCGTGTCTTTTTCTTACCTGCGCGACAAACCGGTGTTGCAGGGAATCAGTTTCGAGGTCCGGCCCGGGGATACCGTCGCTCTGGTTGGCGTTACCGGATGCGGCAAGACCACGGTGCTGTCGCTGCTGATGCGCCTGTACGATGCCGATCAGGGCGCGATCCGGCTCGACGGGGTCGATGTGCGCGATCTCTCGTTTGCGTGCCTGCGCCGGCAGTTCGGGATCGTGCTCCAGGAGTCGTTGCTCTTCTCGGTTTCCATCGCCGATAACATCCGTTACGCGCGTCCCGGCGCCAGCCGCGCCGAGATCGAGGCCGCCGCGCGGGTCGCCGAGATCCACGACGACATCGTGAAGCTGCCGCACGGCTACGATGCGGTGATCGGCGAGCGCGACGTGCAGTTCTCGGTCGGCCAGAAGCAGCGGCTGGCCATCGCCCGGGCCGTTCTCTCGAACCCCGCGATTCTGGTGATGGACGAGGCGACCTCGGCCCTCGACAGCCAGTCGGAGCGGGCGATCCAGATCGCGATGGATCGCTTTCTCAAGAACCGCACCGCCTTTATCGTCGCCCACCGCCTCAGCACGATTCGCAATGCCGACCACATCATTCTGCTGCACGAGGGCCGGATCGCCGAAGCCGGCACGCCTGCGGCCCTGCTGGCCATCGCCGATGGTCGCTACCGCCGCCTGCACGACACCTATGCCGGCAAAGGCATCATTGAGGAGTGACACGCCCCATGCGCCGCCGCCACGAACACCGCGCGTTTCCCTATCGCCCGTCACGCGACGTTGGCGATCCCAAGGGCGCGGTTCGTCTGATCCTCCGCTTTGCCTACCGCTACGTCTGGCCGCACAAGTGGCCGGTCTTTCTCTGCATCCTCTTGGTCTCGCTCAACGCGTGTTCCGTCTATCTTCAAAGCTATTACGGGCGTGTGGTGGTGGATGAGATCCTCGTGGTCGGCGCCGGCCAGCCTGCCGCAGGCACAGCGGGGGCCGCGCTGCCGTCGGCCTCCGGCGACCGCGATGCGGACATGATGTCCGCACCCAGGCAGGGGGAGGACGCTGTGGCATCAGAAGCGGCACGCCTGAACGCCGAGAACCGCCCTGCGTGGGCCGGCCGGCGTCTGTTCGGCATTTTTGTCGTCTATCTCGTCACGATCCTGGTTCTCAACTTCGCCGACCGCGCCACGCAGAGGCTCCGCAGCCGCGTCGGCACAGCGATCACGCAGCGGTTGCGCGAGGACATTCACGACAAGATCATCGGGCTGTCGACGACCTTCCACCTCAGGTCGTCGCCGGGACGCCTGATGTCGCGCATTCTCGCCGATGTGGGCGTGGTGGAGGATCGCCTCATGGAGCTGGTCATCCAGTCCACGAGCCAGGTGGTGATGTTCATCGTGGGCGTCGCCATTCTGCTGGTGCTGAATCCCACGATTGCCGCCGTCGTGATCCTCGCCATGATCCCGTACACCCTGATCGTCGGTCGGGTGCGGGTTAAGATCCGCCGCGTCAACCGCGAAATCCGCCACACGAATGCCTGCCTGTGGGGGTTGGTCTCTCAGAAGCTCGACGCGATGAAGGCGGTGATCGCTTACGGACGCGAACGCGCCGAGTATCTCAACTTTCACCGCCTGTCGGCATGCCTCATCCGCGACACGCTGGCGCAGCAGCGTCTCGGCGCAGGGATGAACCGGACAGCGGACGCGATCTCGGCGGTGACCGTCCGAGGAATTTTTCTCGCCTGTACGGTCTCCGTGGTTGCCGGCGAAATGACCCTCGGACAGATGATGTACATTCATACGGCGTCCGCCTATCTGTTCGTGCCGGTCGTCACGCTGACGCAGATTGCGCTACATATCTCCAACCTCCTCGTCGTCCTCCACCGCTTGGCCCAGACGTTTGAGACTCAGGCGGATGTGGACGAGAATCCGCAGGCCGTTTCGTTGCAGTTGCCGCTCCAGCAGGGTATCCGCTTCAAGGAGGTGACCTTCGCCTGGTCCAACGCCAGCGGGCCGGTGCTCGATGCGCTCTCGCTCGACATCCCGGCGGGGCGCTGGCTCTGCATCATGGGTGCGAGTGGCAGCGGCAAGACCACCCTGCTTCAGCTTCTCGCCCGCCTCTTCGATCCTCAGGAGGGGTCCATCGAGGTGGATGGCGTGCCGCTCGACACCATCCGCTTCGATTCGCTCCGCCGCAGCGTCGCCTACGTCCCGCAAGAGGCACAGATCTTGAGCGGCACGATCCGTGACAACATCACCTACGGCTGCGTGGGGGCAACGCCGTCCAAAATCATGGCTGTGGCCCGGGCCGCCGACTGCCACGACTTCATCATGGCGTTGCCTGTCAAATACGAGACGATTGTCGGCGAGAAGGGTATCTCGCTCTCTGGAGGCCAGCGTCAGCGCATCTCCATTGCGCGGGCGCTGCTGACCGATCCCGACGTGCTGCTGCTGGACGACTGCACCTCAGCCCTCGATGCCGAGACCGAGCGCCGTCTGCAGGAGACACTCGCCACCCTCATGGTCGGCAAGACCGCTGTCATCGTCTCCCAGCGCGTCTCGATGGCCATGCGCTGCCACCGCGTGGTCATCCTCGACCAGGGCCGCATCATCGAGAACGGTCCCCCGGCGCGCCTCCTCGCTAACGACGGTGCCTTCGCCTCGCTCCACCGACAGCAGATGGCGTGAGGCGATGAAATACATTCTGGGTGCCGCTTTCTCTTCTGTCGCTTTCTCTTCTTGACAGGTGTCGCGCGTTTCTGTATATAGAAACGCCTGTCACACGCAAAGGATTGGATTTATGTCACAACAACCCGATGCCACCGGCCACTTCGGTCCGTTTGGCGGCCGTTATGTCGGCGAGACGCTGATGCCCGCTCTGATTGAATTGGAGTCGGCGTACCGCGACGCCAGGGCCGACCCCACCTTTATGGCGGAGTACAACCACATGTTGGCCACGTATGTGGGACGGCCGACACCGCTCGACCACGCGGCGCGGCTGACCGTCCGTGCCGGTGGCGCTCAGATCTGGCTGAAGCGAGAGGACCTGGCTCATTCTGGAGCCCACAAGATCAACAACACCGTCGGCCAGGGGCTGCTGGCGCGCCGCATGGGCAAGCGCCGCCTCATCGCCGAAACCGGCGCAGGGCAGCACGGTGTCGCCACGGCCACCATCGCAGCCCGGCTGGGGATGGCGTGCAAGGTGTTTATGGGTGCGGAGGATGTTCGGCGTCAGGCTCCCAACGTCCACCGTATGCAGCTTCTCGGGGCGGAGGTCGTACCGGTCACCGCAGGGACAGCGACGCTGAAGGACGCGATGAACGAGGCGCTTCGTTATTGGTCAGCGGCGGTTGCCGACACGTTTTACGTGATTGGCTCGGTTGCCGGACCCCACCCGTATCCCGCGATGGTGCGCGACTTTCAGCGCGTCATTGGCGATGAGGCGCGTCGGCAGTTTTTGGAGGCCAACGGCCGCCTCCCCGATCTGGTGGCGGCCTGTGTCGGCGGTGGCAGCAACGCGATGGGCATTTTTTATGCCTTCCTGAATGATCCGGTCGCCTTGCTCGGCGTCGAGGCCGCAGGGGAGGGGATCGAAACGCCGCACCATGCGGCCACTTTGAACAAGGGAAGCATCGGCGTGCTGCACGGCTCGAAGTCGTATCTGCTTCAGGACCGGGACGGACAGGTGTTGGAGGCGTGGTCGATCTCCGCCGGGCTTGACTATCCCGGCGTCGGCCCCGAGCATGCCTATCTCAAGGAGAGCGGACGCGTTCGCTACACTTCCGCCACCGACGCTGAGGCGCTGGAGGCGTTCCAAGCGGTGACCCGGCTCGAAGGGATTATCCCCGCGCTGGAGAGCTCCCATGCCGTGGCGGCGGCGCTCACCGTCGCGCATGCGATGCCTCCCGACCAGCACGTCGTCGTCTGCCTCTCCGGGCGGGGAGACAAAGACCTCGCTCATGTGGAATCCCTGCTTACGCGGACCAACCCGAAAGTCTGAACCATGAATCGTTTTCAACGCGTCTTCGGCCGTCTGGCCGCACAGAACCGTAAAGCGCTGGTCGCCTACTTCACGGCGGGCGACCCCGGATTCGAAGCCAGTTACGCGGTGATGCATGCCGCGTGCTCGGCGGGTGTTGACATTCTGGAAATGGGCGTCCCGTTCTCTGACGCCACCAGCGACGGACCCGTGATACAAGCTGCGGCCCGCCGCGCATTGGACGCTGGCATGACCCTGGGGCGCGTGTTCGAACTCGCTGCGAAGCTGCGGGTGGCGCATCCCGAGACGCCGCTTGTCTTATTCAGCTACTACAATCCGCTGCTCGCCTATGGGGTGGACCGCTTGGG
This sequence comes from Lentisphaerota bacterium, assembly GCA_016873675.1. NCBI lineage: Bacteria > Pseudomonadati > Lentisphaerota > Lentisphaerota bacterium. The sequence continues at coordinate 12,076 of VGWG01000021.1, forward strand.
TGCGGCAGTTGAAGCCGCAGGGATTGACGGCCTGCTCATCGTCGACCTGCCGCCCGAGGAGTCGGCCGAGCTCACCGGGCGTCTGGGTGGTCGCGACCTGCCGCTGATCCGCCTCGTTGCGCCGACGACTCCCGATGAGCGGATGCGTCTCATCGCCGCCGGCGCGGGAGGGTTCCTCTATCTGATCACCCGCACGGGCGTCACCGGATCAGGCATGCTGGATCGGGCCGCCGTCGCCCGTCAGGCCAAGGCCCTGCAGGCGCTCAGCGCCATCCCCGTCTGCCTCGGGTTCGGCATCAGCACACCCGCAGACGCCCGCGAGCTGGGTCCGCTCGCCGACGGGATCGTCATCGGTAGCGCGTGGGTCTCGCTGGCGCATGAGGCGGGCGCCGACGCGCCGCAGGCCATCAGTGTGAGGGTCGCGGAGATTCGCACCGCGTTGGATCGGTGAAGCGTTCCCAGATATCCTGCAACCGGCGGATAACGTCGTAAGGGTTCGCGCTGGCACAAACGTCACGAACGACGGCGAAGTTGATGGCGCCCGCGCGCAGGACATCGGGGAGGTTTCCGGCGTGGATGCCGCCGATGGCCACGGTGGTGACGGGCGACTGGCGGATGATGGCACCCAGCGTGTCGAGTCCCAGGGTCGGGTCTGGAATCTCCTTGGTCGGTGTGGCGAAGACCGGTCCGACTCCGATGTAATCCGGCTGATTCGCGCACGCGGCCCCTGCCTGAATCGCGTCATGCGTGGAGAGGCCGAAGAGCAGGTTCGGGTGGCGGGCGCGAGCCGCGTGGATCGGCTCGTCGGTCTGGCCCAGATGGACGCCATCCGCGCCGATGCGCGCGGCCAGGTCGGCGTCGTCATTCAGAATGAACCGGGTTGTGGAGCCTGCCGTAATCGCCCGCACCGCACGGGCTGTAGCCTCAACGTGCTCGCGGGGGACGCGCTTCATGCGAAGCTGCAGATAGCGGAGGCGGGCCTGGACGGCGGCCTCAGCACACCGTTCGTAACCCGCGACGGGATTGGTCATCACCAGATAAAGGCCGAACCGTTCGATCATGTCCAGGTTTCCTTGCGGGTGGGGAGGAGCGCGGCGGCGAAAACGAGTCCGCCGCCGGCGATCAGACGCGGCAGATTCGCCTTTTCGCCAAAGACGAGAAAGGAGACCAGGACCGCTAACGGGATCTTTAGATTGTTCATCACGGCGAGTGTGCCGGCCGAGGTGTGGCGGGCGCCCCGGTTCCACAAGAAGAAACTCATCCCCGAGGCGATGATACCCAGGTAGAGCAGGGCGGCAAGCTGACCGCGCGTCAGACGGACGAAGGTGTCAACCAGATGGATGCTGGCGAGCGGCGCCGTGACCAGCGCGGCGCCGGCGTAGCAATAAAAGAAGACGCTTGCATCGCCGGGCTGCGTCCGTTCGGCCGCACCCGCATAGAGGCGCCTGTAGGCGAGCTGTCCGAAGGCGAAAGCGAGGTTGGAAAGCTGGATCAGCAGAACGCCGACCAGCGGAGGTTGCGCCACTGTTCCGCCGGCTTTGACGATGAGTGCGCCGAGCACGGCCAGCGTGGCCAGAATCGCGTTGATCGGGGCAAATCGGCGGCGCTGGAGGTCATTGAGCGCGGTTATAAAGAAAGGCGTGGTGACTGTGAGCAGCGCGATCTCGTGACCCTTGAGAAATTGAAACGACCAGTTATAGGCATGGTACATCACGCCGAACTGGATGGCGCCAATGCCCGCAAACTGGAGGATGCGCGTCCAGGGGATACGGCGGGCGAACGGAACGAAAACGGCTGCAGCCAGGGTCAGCCGGATGAATGAAACCACGTCCGGATGGACCCCCTTCAGAGAGCTGCCGATCAGCCCGAACGAGAAGGCCCAAACCAGCGAAACAATCAGCAGAAGACTCATGCGGGGGGTGCGCCTGACTCGGCGATGCCGTGGTAACGGAGATAGGCGTCGGCCGTCTCATTGCCCATGTAGCGGCGGAGGGTTTTGGGCGATGTCTGCGACAGTTCGACCATGATCAGTCCGTCTACGACCGAACTGAATTCAGGATCGACATTGAAGGAGAGCAACTTGCCATTCAACTTGAGGTATTGGCGGAGCAGGATGGGGATGTCCTTATGATCGGGTTCGATCTCCGCGACCAGGGTGGCCATGAGTTCGAGGTCGCCCAGAAACTGTTGATACTCCTTCATGCACCACTCGGCCCGCCGCGGCGGTTTGGGCGGAATGCGCGGGGCGACAAACGAAACCAGATCCCCGGCCATGCAGATCTGCCGCATGCAGGCAAGGATCATCCCGCGAGACGCCTCCCGGTACTCGTTGGTGATGCTCACCGGACCGAAGAGCACGCGGTAATGGGGGTTTTGGCCGATATAGATCGATATGCCCTTCCACAGCAGATAAAGCGAGATGTAGGCCTTCTGATATTCGGGGCGGATGAATGACCGGCCCATCTCGATCGCCGGTTGGATGCGATCCATGAGGCGTTCGTCGAACTTGAAGAGCGTGTGGGTGTAAAGTCCCTGCACGCCGTGGTCGCGGACGATCTCATCGGCAAGGCCGAGGCGGTAGCTGCCGATGACCTCCTGGCGGACGCGGTTCCAGAGAAACGCATGGTTATAGTAGTAGTCAAAGTCATCCAGATCGATCTCGTTGCCGGTCCCTTCGCCGACGGCGCGGAAGGTGATCTCGCGCAAACGGCCGATTTCCCTGAGGATTGAGGGGATCTGGGACGACCGGGCGATGTACACGGCCAAATCCCCGCTTTCGACGAGTTTGGCTTCCGGCGGCAGTTGTTCTATTTCTTTCAACTGACACTCCAGCGGCTCAGGCGCGATGATCGGATCCTGAGGGAGCGCGCGGGGATGATTTTCCAGAAAGAGACGCCTTTGGCGGCGGGTGGCCCGCTCGTCAAGGAGGTAACAGCGGAAACGCAGGTAGGTGATCAGCACTGCGTCATCGGTGGCGACCCCTTCCAGGTTCTTCCAGGTCAGCGGTGAACCGATGCGCACCAGCAGGCGGCGCCCGCGCGTATTGATCAATTGACGCACCAGCATCAGCGTGCGCAGGCGGGGATGGATCACGCCAGCCGCATTGAAAAGCGTGCTGTTGCGGCCGGGAAAAAACATCGGCACGACGGTGGCTTCGGTCTTCCGGATGATCGCGGCAATGCTCGGGCTCCAGACGTTGTCGCGCACGCGGTTGGCTCGGCGGTCGTAACCAGACACCTCGCCTGCCGGAAAGACAATGAGCAACCCGCCCTGCTTCAACCACGCCATACATTCTTTGATCGGCTTGAGGTTGGCTCGTGCCGAACCGGTCGAACCAAAGGGATCGACAAAAATAAAATCGTCGCGCATCTCCGGTATGGCGTGCAGGATGTAATTGGCCATCACGCGCACGTCCGGGCGGACGCGTCGCAGCAACGACAGGAGCACGATTCCCTCGACGCCACCGAAGGGGTGGTTGGCCACAATGACCACCGGGCCTGTCTTGGGAACACCCGCCAGATCCGTTTCCGAATAGGAATAGGCGACCCCCATGGATGCGAGGATGCGGTCTGAGAAGGGCTTTTCTGGATTGAGTTTGCAGGCGCCGGCATAGATGTTGTCAATCTCACGGAGGCCCATCGCACGCTCGATCAGGCTGTGGGTGGGACGCAGGAGCAGCCGGCACAAACGGTTCGGCCCCTTCTCCGGCGGAATGGTGAAGATCGGCGCTGGTTTCGTGTCCATCGTAGAAAATCCTTTCAAGGAGGTCATGCGGGTTCAGCCGTGTTTGGCACAGACAGGGCGCCGTGGCAGCGGGTCATCGCATGCGCCAAGGCGACGATTGCGGCCAGAGAAATGCCGATGCCGCGCACCAGCAGCGGGTGCCACAGCGCCGTCAGGGCAAACGCGCCGATGCCGGCCATCAGCCCGCCGGCAAGCCCGGTCTGCCAGCTTGGGCGGCCCCGCGCGGCGCCTGCGGCAGCACAGAAAGCCCGGCCCAGCACGGCCATCCAGACAAACAGCGCAGGCAGACCCAGTGAAGCGGCAAGGACCAGGTGGAGATTCTGGGTGTCTGGCTCGCACGGACCGGTGGCATTGGGGACCACGTCGTAGTACTGGCCGATCTCGCGTTGGTAATTTCCCGCGCCTACGCCTGTCAGCGGATGGGTGAGGATCAGCGATGCGGCCGCCTGCCATTCGGGGTAGCGGCGTTCCGGGACGCCGGCCGCATCATAAAGCGCGACCGATCGGAAGTGGGCGAGATCATTTTCGCGCGGAAGGCGCGGCAGGACGCACACCTGCCAGAGCGTCAAACAGACGGCGGTCGTCAGGAACAGACGCGCGCCTTTCCATGCGGCGAGCAACAGCAGCACCAGCGTGATCGCGGCATAGGCGGCTCCGGCCAGTATGACGGTCATCGCGACCAGCAGAACAAGGAGTGCGCCGCCGCGCAGCAATCGGCTTCTGGAATCGGCCACAAGGCCGAACAGGATCGGCGCGGTCAGCGCCAGAAATCCTCCCAGCACATTCCGGTTGAGAAACAGACCACGAATCGCAAAGTCTGGAAGTCGCGGCTGGACATACTGAATGAAGGCCACGGAGACGTTGATGAGCAGCGGAGCGAGGAGCGCCGCGAGCACGAGCGCCAGCCGCCGGGGTTCGAGCGTATCCGCAGGCCGGACAAAGTCGAAAACGAGCAGGGGAGCGACGATCAGGTACAGCGTGATTTGGACAACCTCCTTGACGGCGGCTGCCCGGTCGGCCGCGACACCGACCGAAAGTGCGGCGATTAGCGCCAGGAGCGCATGCGGCCAGAAGCGCCAGAACGGGTGCGGCGCGATTCCACAGGCGGGTCTCCGGAACGGTATCAGCCGACGCCAGCGGCCGTTGATCAGGACGCCGAGCAGCCAGCATGCGGCAACGGGCAACAGCAGCAGGTCGGCGGGCGAGACATTCACCCCACGCATGGCTGTGAAAGACCATTGGGTCGGCGCCAGCGCTAACGCAGCCACCAATCCGCATCCCGCAAGGTATTCGAACCCGCGTCCGGCCCGCTTCATTTTGTTATCTCTCCCACCGTTTCCTGATCGACGGGGACGAAGCGCCGGTCTGCACTCAGAACAATCTGGTCCAAGCGGACACCATCCTCGCGATTGAGGAAGGCGAGCGTGTTGGTGCCTGCTTTCAGCGTGATCGGATGGGCCGTCCGGGCGATGGGATAGCGCATCCAGTGCCATGTCTTGTACGTCGCATTCTCGCCGAACAAAAACGGGGGGGCGTCATTGATCTTGACGGAGAAGGAGTTGCCGCACTCGTCTTCCCACCAGACGCGGCACCACAACGTATAATCACCGTCTGCAGGCACGTGGACCACCAAGACCGCCCGGCCGTGGGGATTATCGGGCGGGTTCCCCTTCCCCTGGGGAATCTCCAGATACGCGGCATTCGCCGCGCCAGGCACGTATTTTGATCCATCAGGAACGGCGGTCTCCCTGACGACGACCACAGGCGCCTCCATGGTTTCCGCCGATTCGGCCTCGACCGTCACGCGCCCGTTTGCCCACCCGGTCCAAGGCAAGCAGGCAAGAACAGGGAGGCACAACGACAATGAATGCCATTTATTCATGCGGAGACATTAGCACATTTCAGATTATCAAACAAGAGACGTCATCAGTGATGAGCAATTCACCAGTTGAATCGCACCCACACGCTCCTCCTGTGCGTCTTTTTTGTCCTTGCACCGACTGATGGAATGGGGTCGCACGGAAATGGGCGCAACCTTCAGACAGGAGGAAATTCGTGGTGGTAATGGCCGGTTGAAGGTTACGTGTGCCGGATGGGACGGAAGCGGATGCGGCTGGGGCGGTCGGCGGCGTCGCCCAGCAGTTTGCGTCGCTGCTCGTGGTAGTCGGAGTAGGAGCCTTCAAACCAGGTGACGGCCGAGTCGCCCTCGAAAGCCAGGATGTGGGTCGCCACGCGGTCGAGAAACCAGCGGTCATGGCTGATGACCATGGCACAGCCGCCGAAGGAGGTGACCGCCTCTTCGAGAGACCGGAGTGTGGTGACGTCGAGGTCGTTGGTCGGCTCGTCAAGCAGCAGCAGATTCCCGCCGCGGCGGAGCAGCTTGGCGAGGTGGACGCGGTTGCGCTCGCCGCCGGAAAGGGTGCCCACGCGCTTTTGCTGCTCGGCTCCCTTGAAGTTGAACCGGCTGCAGTAGGCTCTGCCGTTCATGGGACGTCCGCCAAGGTCCACGAACTCTGATCCGCCGGTAATCTCCTCGTAGACGGTGTGCGCGGCGTCGAGGGCGTCGCGAAGCTGGTCCACATAGGAGACGGCCACCGTCGGGCCGACGGTGAGCGTGCCGGTGGTCGGGGCCAGCTTCCCCGTGATCAGATTAAAGAGGGTGGTCTTGCCTGATCCGTTGCCGCCGATTACACCGACGATGCCGCCGCGCGGGAGGTCGAACGAGACGTTCTCGAAGAGCTGGTTATCACCGAAAGACATCCCCAGATTGGCGGCACGGACCACCAGATCGCCGAGGCGCGGACCGGGCGGAATCTGAATACGCAATTCGTCCTCCCGCGTATCGACCTGCTGATTGGCCAGTTCTTCGTATCGGGTGAGACGGGCCTTGCTTCTGGCCCGGCGGCCGGAGGGATTGGTCCGTACCCACTGCAGTTCGTGCTCCAAGAGGCGGCGCCGACTCTCCATCTGCTTGGACTCGCGCTGCATGAGCTGTTGCTTCTGTTCGAGCCAGCTTTCGTAGTTGCCCTTGTAGGGGTAGGCGCGACCGGCGTCCAACTCCAGCATCCACTCCGTGACGTTGTTGAGAAAATAACGGTCATGCGTGACGACCACCAGCGTGCCGGTGAACTTCTTCAGGTAGGACTCGATCCACGCAACCGAATCGGCGTCGAGATGATTGGTCGGCTCGTCGAGCAGCAGGACGTCGGGGTTGGAGATGAGGAGACGGCACAGAGCCACGCGGCGGCGTTCGCCGCCCGAGAGGGTGTCGACCCGCGCGTCCGGGGGAGGCAACCGGAGCGCCTCCATGGCGAGTTCGACAAGGTGGTCCAGATTCCACAGGTCCTGAGCGTCGATGGCCTCCTGCAGCCGGCCGAGCTCGTCGTTGAGCCGGGTCGTCTCGGCGGCGGACGGCCCTTCTCCCAGTTTGTCGCAGATGGCATCATAGCGCGCCAAAATCCCCTGAGCCACGACGACGCCCTCCTGGACGCAGTCCATGACCGTCTTGCCCGGAGTGAGCTGCGGCTCCTGCGGCAGCCAGCCGATGCGGGCGTTCCGGGCGACTTGGCATTGCCCCATGAAATCGCGATCCTCGCCTGCGAGGATGCGCAACAGCGACGACTTGCCGGACCCATTGCCGCCGATCACGCCGATGTGCGCGCCGAAGAAGAACGAAAGACTGACTTCGCTCAGAATGGTCTTTTTCTCGTGTTGCTTCGTGAGACTGATCAGATTGAAGACATATTCGCCAGCCATGAGCATCAATCCTAATGCAGCGGGTGGAGCGTGACCGTGTCCGTCCACCCGCGAGGGTTTTGTTATGAGCCGCCCGTGTCGCGGCAGATTACGACTGATGGTCCTTCGTCACGGCGGCAGTCAGGGTGCAGTTGCGCCCCTTGAAGGCGAACCACACGGTCCCCGCGATGCCGAAGGCAAAGGCCACTTTCAGATTCAGTTCCGGCGACACACGCCACAGCAGCGCGCCGCCGAAGGCGGCAAAGGCAACGAGCACGTCACGAATCAGGTAGTACAGCCCAAACATGGCGGCTTTGCGTCCTTCGGGAGCGAGATCCATGATCAGCGCCTTGCGGGTGGGCTCGCCAAACTCCTTGAGCCCGCGAAGCACAAATACCGCGATGAGCGGGGCGAGTGAGTGGGCATGCAGAAGCGCAAGCGGGAAACACGTGAAGAAGGCGAACGTGATGAGCACAAAGGGTTTTTTTCCAAAATGATCGGCCATGTAGGCTACCGGAATGTAGACCAGGACAGCCGCAATGTTTTCGATCGCGGATAGCCATCCGAATGTCAATTCCGATACGGGATTCAGCACGGTGCGGGTGACCCATATCACCACAAAGGCATCCGGGATGCGTTCACAGAAACGGATCAGGATGTCTGACGCGAGCAGATTCCTCAATCCGTCGGGCATCTCTCGCCAGAGGCGCAAGGGATTGGGCTCAGCGACTCGTTCGCCCGTCCCGTCGTCGACAATGAACCGTTGCTGCAGAACGGCGGCGATGAGCGCAAGCAGCAGCGCGGCCATGAATGCCGCGCGCACGCCGCGCTCGACGCCCCAGACCGCGATGCAGGCGCCGCCCGCAATCGGCCCCAGCATCTTGGGAATCCGCCTCACCAGGGCGAGCACCGAGACGCCGAGAGTGCGCCGGTTCTTCGGCACGACCTTGGCGAGGATATCCATGGTGGCCGGGAGGGAGATCGCCGACCAGGAGATGAATAAGGCAGCGCCAATAAACACCGCCCACCACGTTCGAATCAGGATCACACACAGGTAGCCGAGCATGGAGAGCAGATTAAAAACCAGCAAAGCACGTTTGGTGCCGAGCCGGTCGCTCAAATACCCGCCGGGGAAGGAGTAGAGCGCAGAGAGCAGATCATCCATGCCCGCCAACACCCCGATCGCCAGAATGGCCGTCGATGATTGAGCCAGTTCTTGCAGATAAAGCGGCAAAAAACGCTCGGCCATGTGCTCGCCCATGCCCACCAGGACAACCATGCCGAGCAAGCCAAACAGGCTGCGCTTGTGGATGCTCGCGAGCGGCGCAGATACGGATGACTCAGGGTTCACGTTTTCCAATTTCAACGGGGTTTAAATTCAGGCTCAGCTTACACGGGAACCGCACGGGGTGTCAATGCGTTCACTAACCGGCCGACCGAATACGATGCAGACGGGGCGGTGGATGGCCTGGGGGCCGCAGGCCGGCTCCAGTCGTCCGGTGGCGGCGTCGTAGGCATAGGAGCAGATGGTGTTGGAGGTTTCATGTCCGGCGAGAATGAATGCCTCTCCGGGGATGAAGGCGAAATCACGGGGGCCAGCGCCGGCGAGCCTGGAAATCGCTAGAAGGTCCAAGCGTCCGGAATCGGGATCGACATCAAACGCGGCGATGCTGTCGTGGCCGCGGTTGGAGGCGAGGAGGCGTCGGCCGTCGCCCGAGCATTTGAGCGCGGCGGCTTTGCTGAAGGCATGAAAGTCCGATGGAAGCGTGCTGCGCGTGTGCAGCGGGATGAAGGCATCGCCCGTATAGCGGTACGCCGTGAGCGTGTTGTTGAGTTCGTTCAAGAGAAAGGCGAATCGGCCGTTGGGATGGAAGACCAGGTGGCGGGGGCCTGCACCGGGCGCGGTCGTGATCGTGAGGTCTGCCACGGGTGAAAGTCCGTTCCGGCGGTGCGGCCAGTCATACGCCAGAACACGGTCGAGGCCGAGATCGGCGATACAGAGGCATTTGCCGTCGGGCGTGATGCGGACGCAGTGGGCGTGGGCCTTGTCCTGACGATGGGCATCGGGGCCGCTGCCCGCGTGGGTGACGGTGACCGGCGGCGTGTCGGCAAACGCGCCGTCGGGGGTCAGGTCGCAGAAACCGGACACGGCATGGGCGTATTCGGCGAAGGCCAGAGCCGTCTCAGCGGCGTCGAGTGAGATATGGCAGGGGACAGTGAGGGTAACCGGCTTGCGATTGAGCAGCGTCAACGTGGCGTCGCTGATCCGGTAGGCGGCGACATACCCAGCGGGGGACGTCAGCCCCGAAGCCATGATCCCCTGAACGGCGTAAAGGACGGGGCGCGTTTCGGAACAGACGAGGTAGGTGGCGTTGATCATCCCGCGAACCACGCCGACAAACCTGAACGCGCCCGTCTCGGTGTCGGTCTCAAGAATATGGATCCCCGTCTCCGTCGCGTCGGTATACGTGCCGATGTAGGTCACAACCTTCATGATGATTCCCCCGGGATCAGGAAGGGGCTAGTATCGCACCCGATTCAGAGGGCTGTCCACAAAACTTTTTACCCCGCACGGGTTACATGGTATGATCTCACCCATTTCGTAATGGGTTACTGATGAAGGAAGCGTGTGTCATGACGTTGGCAGAACTGGAAAAGATGGGCGGAGAGGCACTGGCCTCGGCGGCGGGCGCGGCAGATCTCGCCGCGCTGGATCAGGTGCGGGTTTGCTACTTCGGCCGAAACGGGCTGATCCCGGCGCTGGTGAAGCAGATGAAGGACGTGCCAGCGGAGGACCGACCGGTCTTTGGCAAGCAACTGAACGCCTGGCGCGGCCAACTGGAGACCTTGCTGGAGGCTCGCAAGGTTGAACTGGCGACGCCCGTCACGCAGGGGCCTGCCTTTGACGGCTCCTTGCCGGGACGCTGGCACGGCACCGGCGCGGCGCATCCGATCTCGCAGGTGATCGAGTCGGTCGCGCGCATCTTCGCCAAGCTGGGGTTCGCCGTGGCTGACGGACCCGATATCGAGAATACCTTCAATAATTTTACGGCGCTGAACACCGCGCCGCACCACCCGTCGATGGATGCGGCGGACACGTTCTGGCTCGATGACGACCGACTCTTGCGCACCCAGACCTCGCCGGTGCAGATCCGGGTCATGACCAGCCACCAGCCGCCCGTGCGGATCATCACGCCGGGCCGGTGCTACCGCCGGGACACCACCGACGCCACCCACAGCGCCAACTTCCATCAGGTGGAGGGGCTCTATGTCGACACCAAACCGGTTTCGCTGGCCGACCTCAAATCGACGCTCGCGTATTTCGCCCGGGAGATGATGGGGCCTGATGTCGGCGTTCGTTTCCGTCCGCACTTTTTCCCCTTCACCGAACCCAGCGTGGAGGTCGACTTCTCCTGCCACGTCTGCGGCGGCGCGGGGTGCCGGGTCTGCAAAATGAGCGGATGGATCGAGATCGCCGGTGCCGGCATGGTCGACCCTCGCGTCTATCGCTTTGTCGGCTATGATCCCGAGTCGGTCTATGGCTACGCCTTCGGCATGGGCGTCGAACGGATCGCCATGATCAAATACGGGATCAAGGATATCCGGAGCCTCTACGAGAACGACGTGCGGTTCCTGGGACAGTTCGCTTGATCGTGTAACATGAACACCGCCGACCTCAACAACCAACAGACTGAACAGCACGCAACACCAGCGGGCACACGGTACCGGCGTCAGTTTGTTCGGGAAGCAATGGAAGGCTTTCACAAGAATTTTGCGCCGGAGAGCAGACCCGTCTACGTAAGCGGCTTCGGGGGGCGCATGACACGATTGATGAGGGTCCATTTCAACGGAACGCAGTTGATGAAACCGGTTGCATGCATTGCCGGCGACAACCGACCGGGGGTGAAATGAGCACGAAGGCATCACTGTACCCGAAATCAAGGAAGAAGGATGCCGATAGGCTTGCCGCTGTCGGATCCTTTGCGGCTTGTTTCGCGCGGCGGGTCGTCGATGCCGAGGCGATCTATGAAGTCGCAGGCACCGATCACACGCAAGCGCATGATGCTTTTCAAAAGACCGGCTATACGGTTCTCACCCATCGTGAATGCCCAAATCTGCTTGTATCGGGCCAAATGTTGCTATGGCCTGCCGACGAGCCGGTGCCTGATGTTCAGTCGTCAGTGCCCGCATCCCCAGCGTATAATCCAGATGACGGACGGCGATTCACACCGGAAAAGCCTCTTTTGGCAAACGACCTAAGAGATCAGTTGTTCGAAGGCGATTGCTTGCAGCTTCTGCCTTTTTTTCCCGAGAATAGTGTAGACATGGTTCTGTGTGATCTGCCGTATGGGACTACGCAGAATAAATGGGATAGCTTAATTCCGCTCACCCCATTATGGATTCAGTACCAGCGCATTCTCAAGCCCAATGGTGTTGTTGTACTGACCGCCCAAGGCGTGTTCACCGCTAAGGTTATTTTAAGTAACGAAAACTGGTTCAAGTATAAGATCGTGTGGGAGAAATCGAAGCCGACCAATTTTCTGAACGCCAAAAAACAGCCGCTCAGAAAGCACGAGGATATCTGTGTCTTCTATGGCCGACAGCCGGTCTATCATCCCGAGATGAGCCAGGGCGCGCCCTATGACAAAGGGGTGCGGAAAAACCAGTTGTCCGGCAGTTACGGTGATTTTCTTCCGGCACGGGTTCAGAGCGGCGGCGAACGCTACCCGACGGATGTGGTCTATTTCAAGACAGCGGAAAGCGAAGGGCCGGTCTGGCATCCGACACAGAAACCCGTAGAATTGGGGCGCTATCTCGTTCGTACGTTCACAGAGCCCGGCGCATTGGTCTTAGACAATGCATTCGGAAGTGGCAGCTTTCTGGTTGCCGCCGCGATGGAGGGCCGCCGCTACGTCGGTATCGAACGGAATCTGGATGTGCACCTGTTCAAGCGCGTACAGATCGACTATGTGGGTGTCGCCAGACAACGGCTTGAGCAGGCGCAGGCGCTTCTGAAAAAGTCGAACCCAGGTTACGTGATCGGAGCGGCATGAAAGCCAAGGCATCCACCCTCTACCCGAGAGCGAAAAAGCCGTCAGAACCTGACACTTTTGGATGGGATGTCTTTTGCTCCAGCCATGCGCGCGAACTACTTGACGCGAGGACGCTTCCTGAAAACGTTCGCGAAGCTTTGGGCGCATCTGCTCCCGCCTTGGCGAAAGCAGGCTTTCGGCTCATCTCTTCAGAGACGCATCCGCGTGTTCTGAACCAAGACGAGTTGATGTTGTGGCCCGTGGAGGAGAAGTCCGTTTTCCGTCCGGTGCAAGCGGATCGGGCCAACGCCTTTCGGTGCCAATATGAGCATCCGCATGGAAAACTGTATCAGGGCGACTCTCTGGCGTGGCTCAAGTCCCTGCCAGACGCCAGCGTGAATCTGGTGTTTGCCGATCCGCCCTATAACCTCGGCAAGGCCGAGTGGGACACGTTCTCAAGCCATGCCGTCTATGTGGATTGGTGCGTCGAGTGGGTTCGCGAGGTTTCTCGTATCCTAGTTCCGTCGGGCACTTTTTACATGTGCGGTTTCTCCGAGATTCTTGCCGATATCAAATGCCATGTCGCGCCCTTCTTCAAAGGGTGCCGCTGGATCATTTGGCACTACAAAAACAAGGCGAATTTGGGCCATGACTGGGGTCGGTCGCACGAAAGCATCGTTCATTTCAGGAAAACGGCCACGGTCCGACTCAACATGGATGAGATTCGCATCCCGTATGGTGCGCATACGCTAAAGTATCCATCCCACCCGCAAGCGGAGACCAGTGCTTACGGCCGTGGCGCTGCGGGACCGCGCGATCATTGGATTCCCAACCCAAGGGGGGCAAAGCCCAAGGATGTCTTTGACATCCCGACCACCTGCAACGGCATGGGCGAAAAGACGCCCCACCCGACGCAGAAGCCGGAAGAATTGCTCCGGAAAATCGTGCTCGCCTCTTCAAACGAAGGGGATCTTGTGGTCGACCCTTTCTCTGGTTCAGGCACAACGCTGGTCGTTGCCGAACAGATGAATCGGCGGTGGCTGGGCTGCGACTTGTCCGAGGAATATAACCGGTGGGCCGTTGAGCGGCTTGAAAACGTTCCCGACCGTTCGATTGCCGAATGGGTGGCGCTCGACCGGAAGACAGCGGAACGCAGGGAGTCGATTCGAGAACTTGATGCTTCGAAGGCGGTTGTGCAAGCGAAAACGGCGCACGCCCCTTCTGATGGTTCCCTTGACCAGAGACGGCGGCAAGTTGCCTGCATGACACCCGATGCGGCAAAGTCCCAATTGGGGCAGTTCCTGACCCCGTGTGCCACGGCTCGTTTCTTGGCTTCGCTTTTTGATGCAAAAAGAGGGGGCGCGTGTCGTCTGCTTGACCCCGGCGCTGGTATTGGGTCACTAACCGATGCTTTCTTGAAGAATACCAATCTCTGCTTTGACGAGGTGTCTGTCACTGCGTGTGAGATCGACACAAGACTGCATGATCACCTTGTCAGGACGCTAAACCCGGTTGAAGCCGAGATCATACAGATCGATTTCATTGAAGTGGCGGTCAATTGGTTGCAGTTCGAGCCAGAACGTCGGTTTACGCATGCTATTCTTAACCCGCCCTACAAAAAAATTAGCTCATCTTCAACCGCTCGAAAATTCCTCAGGCAAGTGGGGATAGAGACGGTCAATCTGTATTCGGCCTTTGTTGCGCTTAGCCTTAAACTGCTTGAAAACGGCGGTCAACTGGTTGCCATCATACCGCGCAGTTTTTGCAACGGCCCGTACTACAAGACGTTCAGAAAAATGATACTAATGGAGTCAGCCATCACGCATATCCACCTTTTCGGGTCACGCAAATCGGCGTTTAAAGAAGACAAGGTGCTTCAGGAAAACGTGGTGATCAAACTTATCAAAGGGATTAATCAGGGAGCCGTCACCATCTCGGTCTCGACAGACGATTCGTTCTCCGACTATCAAGAAGAGATCCATTCATTCGATCAAATTGTCAAACATGGAGATCCAGAGCGCTTTATCCACATTCCAACGGCAACTGAACAGGATCATCTTGATCACTTACCTGGTGCGGTTTGTTCGCTTGCGGATGTCGGGGTTTGTGTCTCCACAGGGCCGGTCGTTGATTTTCGGGTCAAGGATCATCTGCGATGGCAACCGACATCAGGAACGGTGCCCCTTCTGTATCCAGCGCATTGCTCAATGAACCGAAGCGTCTGGCCTAGAGCCGACGCCAAGAAGCCGAATGCCTTGATTGTTGATGAAAAGACGCGAAAATCGCTTTTTCCTGTTGGGTTCTATTGTGTGGTCAAGCGCTTCTCTGCGAAAGAGGAGACGCGGCGGATTACAGCAAGCGTGGTCGCGCCCGATATGTTTGGTAACGTATCTGCTGTGGCCTTTGAAAATCATCTGAATGTGTATCATGAGGCGAAAGAAGGAATCCCTGAAGCGTTGGCCTATGGATTTTCTGTCTACCTTAACACCTCTTTTGTTGACAACTTCTTTCGGCGGTTCAACGGTCACACACAGGTCAACGCCACGGATTTGCGACAACTGCGCTATCCCTCGCGCGATAGACTGATGCAGATTGGAAAATGGGCCATGCGGCAGAAGAGCCTGACGCAGGACGTGATGGATTGCCACGTTCAAGAGGTTTTGTATTTAGAATAGAGGGGGCATACGCGATGAAAGTACCGATTAGTTGGTTGAATGAGTATGTGGATGTGGCCGATTTGAGTGTGAAGGCGCTTTCAGACGCGCTCACATTTTCGGGGATCGAGGTCGAGGGGGTCGAGACCGTGGGAGCGGTGCTGGACGACCATTTTGTGGTGGGCGAAGTGCTGACCTGCACGGCGCATCCGAATTCGGATCACCTCCACGTTTGCACCGTCACGGACGGCGCGCGGGAGGTTCAGATCGTGTGCGGCGCGCCCAACGCGGCGGCGGGGATCAAGGTGCCGCTGGCCACCGTCGGCGCGGTCATCCCCGAGGGCGGCTTTACCATCAAGAAGGCCAAGCTCCGCGGCGTGGAGTCGTTCGGGATGCTCTGCTCGGCCCGCGAATTGAAGCTGTCGGACGAGCACGCGGGGCTGCTCATTCTCGACCCGTCGCTCAAGCCGGGGACGCTGATGCGTGACGTGCTGCCGCCGCCCGAGACGGTCTTTGATCTGGAGATCACCTGGAACCGCAGCGATTGCCTCTCGATGATCGGCATCGCGCGCGAATTTGCGGCGGTCTTGAAACGGCCGCTGCGATTGCCCGCGATCACGTTTGCCGAATCCGGTGAGCCGGTGGAACGGTTTGCCCGAGTGGTGGTCGAAGATCCGGCGAACTGTCCGCGCTACACCGCGCGGGTGCTGACCGGGATCACCGACGGACCCTCGCCCGCGTGGATGAGCCGCCGCCTGGAGGCGTGCGGGGTGCGGCCGATCAGCCTGATCGTCGACGTGACCAACTACGTCATGCTGGAGTGCGGCCAGCCGCTGCATGCGTTTGACTACACGACGCTCGCGGAGCGGACGATCCTCGTCCGCCGCGCGAAGCCGGGCGAAACCATCCAGACGCTGGACGGGATCGAGCGGAAGCTGGACGAACAGATGCTGGTGATCGCCGATGCGGCGCGCGCCACGGCCGTGGCGGGCGTCATGGGCGGAGCGAACACCGAGATCGCCGTCGGGACGTCGAACGTGTTGCTGGAGAGCGCGTCCTTTGCAGCCCCGTCGATCAAACGGACGGCGACCAAGCTGGGCGTGCGCACCGAGTCATCCCATCGCTTCGAGCGGACGGTTGACGGCGAACTCGCCGACTGGGGCAGCCGGCGGGCGGTCGCGCTCCTGTCAGCGTTGGGCGGAGCGACGGTGGCCAAGGGGTGCCTGGACATCGACCACCGGCCAACCGGCGTGAAGACGGTCGCGCTCCGATTCCGCCGGACCCGTGACGTGATCGGCGTGGCCCTGGACGCGACCGAGATGGTGGCGATTCTGGAGCGGCTCGGGTTTGAAGCGGTCGCGCGCGACGAGGCGTCGGCGACCTTCCGCATACCGAGCTGGCGGTGTGACGTCGAACTGGAGGCCGATCTGATTGAGGAAATCGCCCGGATGCACGGGCTGGATGCGATTCCCAACACGTCGCCGACGGCGGTCGTGTCGATCGACAACGACGATTTCTTCCGGGCGCGCGCCCAGTGCCGCAGCACCCTGACGGGAATCGGGTTCACCGAGGCGATGCACTACAGCTTCCTGTCGGCCTCCGATCTGGATGGGTTCGACCCGCGCGCGGCGGCGCGGCGGCTGGCCCTGCCCAATCCGGTGAGCGCCGACTACGCCGTGATGCGCGACAGCCTGCTGCCTCAACTGGTGGGGACGCTCGGACGCAACGCTTCGCGCCAGGTCACCGCCTGCGCCCTGTTTGAAATGGGACGTGTCTTCTGGCGCGATGCCGCTGGCGTGCCGTGCGAAGAGGAACGCCTCTCGATCGGACTGATTGGCCCCATGGGGCGACAAGCGCTCGATACGCGGCGGGCGGTCTCCAACGACGAGGCGGTGCTGTGGATCAAAGGCGCCGTCGAAACGGTGGCGCGAGCCCTGCATGCGGGAGCGGTCACGCTGCGCGCGTGCGATCATCCGGCGATGGAGCCGGGCCATGCGTCCGAGCTGCTGCTGAACGGCGAGGGTGTCGGCCTGCTGGGCGCGGTCAGCGCGGCGGTGCGGCACCAGTGGCGACTGACGGCACCGCTGGCCGTCGCCGAACTGCGGGCCGGACCGCTGCTGGCGAATTGCTTCCGCCAACACGCGCTGGTCGACGTGCCTGCTTTTCCTGCCATCCGGCGTGACCTGGCCTTCCTGGCTCCCGCATCAGTGACCCACGCCGAGATCGTGGCCGCGATCCGGGAAGGCGCGCCGAAAGAGTTGACCGCCGTCGAGCTTTTTGATATATTTGTTCCCAAGAACGACCGGAGCGGCATGCGCAGCATGGCTTACGCGATGGAGTTCCGTTCGCCGAGCCGGACACTGACCGACGACGAGGTCAACCGGGCGGTTGAAAAGATCAGGAGTACGTTGAAGGAAAACCTGCGGGTTGACATTCGCGACAAGTGATCTACTGAAGTTGAAATCGACCCTGCTGTGAACGCGAATTGGCGGAATATCTCTGACCTACATGGTAATCAGGGGCTCATGGATGGCGCGGGCTGGATGCCGGTTCTTCGGAATCGGATGACGCGATGCGCAGGAAACGAGTCCCGACCTTGACACGCGAGGTCTAAGAGCTTACGCCGCTACGTCACAGTGGGGTTTTTCTTTTGTTGCGGAACCGGTCCTTTTTGTAGGTATCGCTATAACCGGTAGTACGCCGCCTCATCGAGCAGCGCCTCGGCCTGCGCCGGATCGTCGGGATCAAGTTCGCAGATCCAGCCGTCGGCAATCGGCGTCCAGTGAAGGGTCCGTGGCGTATCGGGCCATGGTTTACCACGCGTCCGTCCGGAAGGGCGACGCCGGCAGCCCCTCCTGGTTGTACAGGTTGCAGCCGTCGGGATTGTCGGCCCAGGCGTAGCGCACGGCGACAGGCTCCGGGACATCGGGCGCGCTGACCCACACCGTATCCCCCTCAATTTCCGCTGCGGCCGGCAGGAATTTACCGTCGGCCCCGGCGATCACAAATGTCTTGAGTTCCCCGCCGCGCGCCACCAGTCCGCCGCCCGTGTGATCAAACCGCAGGCGGATGCGGTCGCCCGCGATGACGTGCTCTCGAAACAGCGGTCCCGATGGCATCAGCGGCTTGCCGTAGGTGCGCGCCAGCGCCCATTGTGCGAGGCGCGAGCCTACGTCTTGCTTGTTGCGGGGATGGATATCGTTGGATTCCCCGATATCGATGGCCACCGCCATGCCGGTGTTCACCTCCATGAGGGACGACATCTGCCCTTCGCGCACCGTCGCCCACGTGCTGTTGGCCTGATAAGGCAGCGGCGTGCGGAAGTTCGCCAACTGCACGGTCAGGAAGGTGAAATCGCCCTGACCCCACGCCCGGCGCCAGTCGCGGATCAGCGCACGCAGCATCCAGCCGTATTCGCGGCTGATGGCGTCGTTGGATTCGCCCTGATACCAGGCTGCGCCGCGGATGGCGTAGGGAATCAGCGGCTGAATCATGTTGTCATTGAGCATGTAGGGCGACAGAGGATTCCCCAGCCCCTCCGGCAGTGTCTGCGGCTTCACCAGTCCGAATTCGTGTTCACTCTTCATTCGCCACAGACCGGCCAGGGGAATCGGCTCCGCGCTCGTGTCCGCGGGTCCGAGGGTCATCTTCTGATGCGGCCCGATCATGCCGCCGTCATAGATAAACGAATAGACGCGCACCGCGATGACCGCGCGTCCGGCCGTGACAAGCCGCCCCGGCACCGTGTAAGAGCGCGGAACGCACCAATGCTGGTCTTCCAGATTCCGGCCCGTGGCGCCCACCGGCTCGCCGTTGAAATAGGTGATGTCCTGCTTGTCGATCGCTCCCAGTCCCAGCGTGAGATCCTTTCCCGCCCAGGCTTCGGGTATCGTGACGTCACGACGAAACCAGAACACGCCGTTGGTTTCATGGCCGGCGCGCAGCCAGGAGCCGGGAAGACGCATCGTCTCCCACGCGCGGTCGTCGTGCGCGGCATCGGCCCACCCGCTGGCCGCGCCGGTGTTGCCCGGGTCGCGGGGGTAGTTGAGCCCAAGCTGCCGATCCCGTGCCTCCTGGCTGTCGGGTTCGAACGGATCAAACCGCCCCCAGTACCCGGTGCTGGCCACCGACGCCTCATAGCGCGCCACCTCGTCGCGGGTTCGGCCGTGCTGCACCAGCTCCTCGCGGCTGATCCACGTTTCGATCCGCGTGCCGCCCCATGACGCATTGATCAGCCCGACGGCCACGCCCAGTTCCCGCGCCAGACGTCGACCGAAGAAGAATCCGACCGCCGTAAAATCAGCGATGGTCTCCGGGCTGGCGACCTGCCAGGCCGCCTGAACATCCGACTGCCGGCCAAGCAACGTCCGCTGCGGCACCCGCAGCGACCGGATGTCCCGGTCTGTCGGCGTCAGCGTCTGCGCGTCAAAGTCGATCTTGGAGACCGGCCACTCCATGTTGGACTGTCCCGAGCAGATCCAGACTTCGCCCAGCATCACGTCTGTGAGGCGCACATGGGCGTCGGGGTCGGGCGTGTTGACCTCGAGCACGTAGGGGCCGCCGGCGGGCATCGGCGGCAGGCGGGTGAGAAACCGGCCGTCGTCGCCCGAACGCGTCTCGGCCGTGTACGGTCCGAGCGTCACGCGCACGCGCAGCCCCGGCGTGGTCCAGCCCCAGACCGGCACCGGCATCTCGCGCTGCAAGACCGCGTGATCCGTGAACAGGTGCGCGAGTCGCAGCGCGTCTTTTTTCTTTTTTACACTCATGGCGATACCAAACCTTCCACATCCGCGCATGAAAACGCATCCAGAGAAGCCACAATCTGATCGGCCATCTGCACATCCTGCGGGATGGCGAACGGCCGGGCCAGCGCCACGCATTTCATTCCCGCCGCCTTGGCCGCGCGCACGCCGGCACGGGAGTCCTCGATCACCACGCAGCGCCGGGGCTCGACGCCGAGACGCCCGGCCGCCTGTTGATAGCAGGTGGGATCAGGCTTCCCCTCGCTATAATCCTCCGAGCCGATGTAGAAACTCACGCAGTCGGCGAGGCCGATCAGGTCCAGGGTGTCGCCAATCTCCTGACGCGGCGAGCCGGAGACGATGGCGATGGGGTAGGCGGCGGCCAACCGGCGCAGACAGGCGACCGATCCGGGAATGGCGATGCTGCCCGCCTCGCGCAGACGCAGATAGTACGGACGCAACTCGTCGGCCATCGCCGCCATGCCGATGCCGGCGAGCGCTGGGAACAGCGCCACGATGTCACGATGGATCGCCGACCACGAATGTCCGTAGACGATGCGCACGATCACCTGCTCGTCGGCCGGCTGGCCG
>VGWG01000022.1 GCA_016873675.1 Lentisphaerota bacterium
TTTCTGGCGACTGGTCCATGGCTGCGGAGCGCGTGTAGGCGCAGGTTATCGGCGGCGACGCTCCTTAGGCGAGGATTTGGGTCACAGTCCTGCGCTTGACAGGATGAGCCGGCGCGTGATATAAGTCGCGCCGTTCACATATGTGTGTGCGGTGGGGGCGCTTAGCTCAGTTGGTTAGAGCGCTACCTTCACACGGTAGAAGTCACAGGTTCGAGTCCTGTAGCGCCCACCAAGTTTGATTCTCGAGACACCGTTGATCAAAGTTGTTACATTCATCGCCCGGTTCATTCGAAACGCCGTCTTGGTCGCGGTTTGCGTGTGTGTCGTTTTGTTCGTTGTGCTTTCGGTCGCTGAGCTGCCCCTTCACGCGCGGATACTCAACGTCATCACCGCCGGGCTCTCCACCCGCGTCACGACCGTTCATGTGGAGCGCGCGACGGTGAGCTTGCGCCGGGGGCTTGTCCTGAACACCGCTCAAGTCCGCATCCATCTGACGACCAACGACCTGTTCGTGCAGGCGCAGGAAGTGCGCTGTGATCTCTCCATCCGGCCCGGGCGGCCGTGGGTCGAATGGCTGGATGGCGTTCATCTCATCCGCCCCGAGGCGGTCTTTCTGCCGTCGGCCACGCAGCGTGGTGCCGACACTCAGGCCCCGCGCGAATGGCTTCAGCAGATGCATCTCTCGCGTGTGCGTGTCGAGTTGGATGATCCCGTTTTCTGCGGCATCGCGCCCGCGCGTGTCACGGCCGATCTCTCGCTGAATGCCGCCACGCTTATTCTGGAAAACATGCGCGCCGAATGGCGTTCGTCCGGGGCCGAGTCGCTCACCGGCTCCGCGCGGCTGAATCTCCAGTCCGGCCGGGTTGAGATCAAGGCAAGCGGACGCCTGTGCGCCAAGACGATCCGCCCGATCCTCATGCTGGCCGGGTCCCGTTCCGGAATCCGCTACTGCGACCGTATCACAAGCCCGGAAATTCCCCTGGCCGTTTCGTGCGATTGGATCCTGACGCCCGAGACACAAACCCTGCGTTTTGACATCCAGGCGCAATCCCTCTCGTGGAACGACATTGCGCTGACCCATGTCGCCTGCGGAATCGTCGCCGTCAGCCCCGTCACCCCGAGCGCATGGCACGTGACGCTCTCGCCCTTGCAGGCGGTCACGACCAACGGTGTGGCCCGAGCCACCCTCGTTTACGAGGAGGCAACCGGTCTGCTGGATGTGGATGCCCAGTCGGAGATGCCGACCGGGGAACTGTTCGGCCTCATCGAGTTGTTCCAAAACGGTGCTTTGGATCGTGTGGCTTTTGGCGGCGTGCCGCGGCTGAAGGTCTCCGGCACGATTGACGCCGACTCGAAACGCCTGTTGCCCTATAATCTCGCCGGGACGATCCATGCGCCCCGCATCGCCCTGTATGGTGTTCCGCTGGCTCAAACGACCTGCGACTTTACGGTCCGCAATCAGTACAACGTCGCGTTCGAGAACATCCAGGCCAAGCTGGCGAACGGCGGCCAACTCAGCGGACGATTCGCCTTCGATTTGACCCGTGACACGCCGGAGATGCCCTACCGCGCCGATCTCGCCATTGCCGACGCGACGCTGCGCGATCTGCTCGCTCCGCTTAACACCACCAACCTGTGGGAGGGCTTGGTGTCGGGCGCGGTTGCGCTGTCTGGAACCCTTGCGACCAATCCGGTGGCCTCGCTCTCGGGCAGCGGGTCGTTCGCCCTGACGGGGGCCGTGTTGTCGCGTGTGCCCGTGTTTGCGGGCCTGACCGAATATATGGCCCGCAACATCCCGGGCGTCGATCTGCTCGTCAGTCAGTCCGACGCCTCGTTCTCCTTTCAGGCCGGGGACGGAGAGGTTCGGTCAAGTGACCTGCTGATCGAGGGTGACATCTTCAGCATGCTCGGCAAAGGCACCTATAATCTCATTCAGGATGACCTCGATGTGACGGTGCGCGCGAACATTTTTCGTAAAGACTCCATTGCTGGCCGGGTCACCCGGATCATTTCGCTGCCCTTTAATCGGCTCCTGCTTGAGTTTCAAGTCGCCGGTCCGGCGAACCAGCCGCGATGGAATTACAGGGGCATCATTCAGCGCATCGTCGGGACGGTGACGGGCTCGGAGGCTGAACCGTCCGACGCGGAATAATTCAAAGACCCCGGCACCTCATGAAATTCTTGATTCACACCTACGGTTGTCAGATGAACGTCCGCGACGCCGAAACGGTCGCCCTCCTGCTGGAGGCGGTTGGCCACGTCCAGGTCGGCAGCGAAGCGGAGGCGGACGCTGTCATCATCAACACCTGCAGTGTGCGGGGAAAGGCGGAGGACAAGGCGTTGGGCAAGGCGGGGCTGTTGTGCGCCGAGAAACGCAATCGCCCGCTGATCGTCGGCATCATGGGCTGCATGGCGCAGCGCCTGGGCGAGGCGATCTTCACGACGGTTCGGGGTCTGGATTTCATCGTCGGATCCCGGCGTCATGGATCGGTGCCGCAACTGCTCGCGCGGGTGGCGGCGGGCGAGACGCAGATCGCCGAATGGGGCGGGGCGGGGGAGGTCACGGATATTCCCCATGTTCATTCGGACGGCGCGCATGCGGCGTTTGTCACGATCCTGCTGGGCTGCAACCGGCGCTGTGCCTACTGCATCGTCCCCGACGTCCGTGGCCCCGAATACAGCCGTCCCGCCGCCGAGATTGTTGCAGAGGTCCGCCAGCTCGCCGCCCGCGGCGTCCGGGAGGTCACCCTGCTCGGCCAGTCCGTGATGAATTACGGCCGCGCCCACGCGGTCGGGTTCGACGCCCCCGCGCCGTCGGCCTTCTCCGAGCCCCTGCCGCGTCTGCTCGAGGCTGTGGCGTCCGTCCCCGGGATACGCCGCATCCGTTTCACCTCCGGACACCCGTCCGGTTGCACCGATGAACTGGTGCGGGCGGTGCGTGACATTCCGAAAGTCTGCGCTCATCTCCACCTGCCCGTGCAGTCGGGATCAGACCGCATTCTGGCGCTCATGCGGCGCGGCTATGTCCGCGCGGACTATCTGGACGCGATCGGCCGTCTGCGCGCGGCCCGCCCCGGATTCGCGATCACCTCCGACGTCATCGTCGGTTTTCCGGGCGAGACGGAGAAAGACTTCGAGGCGACGCGGTCGTTGATGGACGAGGCGGGATTCGAGAACACCTTCATCTTCAAGTATTCACCCCGTCCGGGCACGCCCGCCGCCGCCCTGCCCGAGACGGTCACCGCCGAAGAGAAAATGCGCCGCAACCAACTCCTTCTCGCCGATCAAGACCGGCGCGGGCAGGCGATCAACGAGGCCCGGATCGGCGAGACAGTCGAGGTGTTGGCCGACGGCCCCAGCCTGCGGAACGCCTCACGCTGGGCCGGCCGGACCTCGGGCAACATGATCGTGATTTTCGAGAACCGCGCCGATGCCCGGGTCGTCCCCGGCGACCTCGTCTCAGTCACCATCACCCGCGCCAAGCCCCAGACACTCTATGGGGAGATGGCCTGAGACCCGCCCGCGTGGATTCATCCGGTGTGGTGGACGACCTGCCGTTCTCAGATTCACTCCGACTCGCGCCGGATCAGATCAAGCGCTGCCCACCGCTTGTAGGCGGTTTCAATCGACGCATCCAGCTCCTGACTACGGGTTTGGGCCCGGGCAAACCCCTGCGCATCGCCTGAGCGGTAGAAGACCGGATCGGCCAACTGCACATGCAGAGCCTTCTGCTCGGATTCCAGCGTTTCGATCCGAGTGGGCAACGCATCCAGTTCGGTCCGCTCGGCAAACGTCAGGCGGCGCTTGCGAGCCGGTTCGCCGCGGGCCGGTCTCGCGGGTTTGGCCGTCGCGGGGGCCGGTGGCGGGCGCCGCTTGGCGACCCAATCGTCATAACCGCCGGCGTATTCATTGACAAACCACCCGTCGTCCCGTCCAAGCCACGGGCCGCCGGATTCAGTGTTATCGAATTTCTCGAATACCAGCGTGCGGTCCACGACTGCGTTGAGGAATGCGCGGTCGTGACTGACCATCAGCACCGTTCCGCCATACCCGGCGACGCGTTCCTCCAGCAGGTCGAGGGTATCCAGATCGAGGTCATTGGTCGGTTCGTCCAGCACCAGCACGTTTGAGGGTTGGGCGAACAGCCGGGCCAGCAGCAGACGGTTGCGTTCGCCGCCCGAGAGGGCGCGCACCGGCTGGCGGGCGCGGTCAGGGGTGAACAGAAAATCGGCCAGATACCCCAGCACATGCCGCCGCACGCCGTCTACGGTCACATATTCCTGATCGGGAGCGAGGGCGGTCAGCACCGTCTGGTTGTCGTCGAGTGTCCCCCGGAGCTGATCGGAATAGGCCACCTGCACGTTGGTGCCCAGTCGGACCGTCCCCGAGTCGGGACGCAATCCGCCCTCCAGTTCGCCCTCCAAAAGAATCCGCAGCAACGTGGTCTTGCCGCAGCCGTTGGAGCCGATCACGCCAATCTTGTCACCGCGCAGCACATCGGTCGAGCAGCGCCGGATCAACGGTTTGCCCGCATAGCCGAAGGTGATGTCCTGCGCGCGCACGACCAGCCGGCCGGTGCGCGACGCCTCCTGGATAGACAGGTTCACCGCGCCGGTGCGCTCCCGGCGCTGCCCCCGTTCGGCGCGGAGTTCCCCCAGGGCACGCACGCGCCCCTGGTTGCGGGTGGTGCGGGCCTTGACCCCGCGGCGCAACCACGCCTCCTCCTTCTCCAGCTTTTTGTCCAGCCGATCCCATTCCTTGTCTTCGGCCGCGAGGACCGCCTCTTTGCGCGCGAGAAACGTGTCGTAGTCGCACGCCCAGTCAATGATCCGGCCGCGATCCAGTTCGACGATCCGTGTCGCCAGGCGCCGCAGAAAGGCCCGGTCGTGGGTCACGAAAAGAATCGTCTTGCACATCTTGATGAGAAAGCTCTCGAGCCAGAGAATGGATTCGATATCGAGATGGTTAGTCGGCTCGTCGAGCATCACCAGATCGGGGCTGCCGAGCAGGGCGCGTGCCAAGAGAACGCGGCGCCGGGTGCCGCCCGACAGGGTTTCAAAGGATGCGTCGGCATCGAGTCCGAGCCGGTTGATGAGTTGCTCCGATTCGAGCGTCAGCGTCCCCTCGGTGTCGTGCGCGTGATCGGGGTGGACGATGTCAAGCACCGATCCCGCCAGTCCGGATGGAATCTGCTGCGGCATGCTGGCGATGCGGATGCCCGCCTGCTGCGCCACTTCGCCGCCGTCCAACGGCATCTCGCCCCCCAAGACGCGCAACAACGAACTCTTGCCTGCTCCATTGGCGCCGAGCAGACACATCCGATCGCCCCGTTCGATGTGCAGTTCGACGCCATCCAGTATCGGATGCCCGCCGAAACCCAACACCGCTTGCTTCACGCTGATCAATGCCATAAGGCCAGACTCCTCCACGACCGGCCGGATGCGGCGCAGTCCGGCACAGGGTAGGCTTTTGATGCCTGCGCTGTCAAGCATGTGACGGAAAGTTGTGGATGCCCATTACAAACATGTGCTACAATAATCGGCCAATTCCAACAGCGACGGGTTGTGGAGGAACGAGGAGGACATGATGACTTATTCGCACGAAGTGCAGCACATGTGCTGCGTGACCAAGGGCTGCAACCACGGCCCCGCACCCATCCCCGAAGAGGGCAAGTGGGTTCAGGCTAAGCAAATCGGCGACATTTCGGGGCTCACGCACGGCGTGGGCTGGTGCGCGCCGCAGCAGGGCGCCTGCAAGTTGACGCTGAATATCAAGGAAGGCGTGATTGAAGAGGCGCTGGTCGAGACGGTCGGTTGCTCGGGGATGACGCATTCCGCGGCCATGGCCGGAGAAATCCTGATCGGCAAGACGCTGCTCGAGGCGCTGAACACGGATCTCGTCTGCGATGCGATCAATACCGCCATGCGCGAATTGTTTCTGCAGATCGTCTACGGGCGCAGTCAGAGCGCCTTCTCCGAAGGCGGCTTGCCCATCGGCGCCGGCCTGGAGGACCTGGGCAAGGGACTCCGCTCGCAGATTGGCACGATGTATTCGACCCGGGCCAAAGGCCCCCGTTACATGGAGATGGCCGAAGGGTATGTCACGCGCTGCTTCCTTGATAATAACCGCGAGATCTGCGGCTATGAATTCGTCCGGCTGGGCGCGATGATGGATCTGATCAAGAAGGGGACGGACGCAAACGAGGCGCTGAAGAAGGCAACCGGCGCCTACGGCCGCACGACGCCCGCCGATGGCGCAGTCACGTCGATCGACCCCCGTGAGGAATAACCGCGAGTCTGAAAGGAGTGATTTTTTATGGCACTGTTTGAATCCTATGAACGCCGGATCCCGCAGATCGAGGCGGCGCTGAAGACCTATGGCATCACGTCCATTGAAGATGCCAAAAAAGTGTGTGACGGGCTGGGCATTGACCCGTATGCCATTACCAAGGGTGTGCAGGGAATCTGCTTTGAGAACGCGGCGTGGGCCTACGTGGTTGGCGCGGCGATCGCCATCAAGAAGGGGAGCCGGAAGGCCGCCGCCGCCGCCGAGGCGATTGGCGAGGGCCTGCAGGCCTTCTGCATTCCCGGCTCGGTGGCGGATGACCGCAAGGTCGGAATCGGTCACGGCAATCTGGCTGCGATGCTTCTCCGGGACGAGACGTCGTGCTTCTGCTTTCTCGCAGGACACGAGTCGTTCGCGGCCGCCGAGGGGGCAATCGGCATTGCCAAGAGCGCCAACAAGGTGCGCCAGGCGCCGTTGCGCGTGATTCTCAACGGTCTGGGCAAGGATGCCG
Source organism: Lentisphaerota bacterium (assembly GCA_016873675.1). NCBI lineage: Bacteria > Pseudomonadati > Lentisphaerota > Lentisphaerota bacterium. The sequence continues at coordinate 6,797 of VGWG01000022.1, forward strand.
CCTACATCATCAGCCGCATCAACGGCTTCACCTACGTGAAAACGCAGTTTGACTACTACACGAGCGAGTTGAAGATTGTCGAAGAGAAGGCCTTCTCCACGGGGCCGAAGGCCGCCGTGCGGTGCTATGGCGCGGATGATGTGCGCGAGGGCGTGGCGATCATGTGGAAAGAGGGTGTGGATGTCTCCATCACCGGCAATTCCACCAACCCCACGCGCTTCCAGCACCCCGTGGCCGGGACCTACAAGAAGGAGTGCGTCGAGCGTGGCAGGAAGTATTTCTCCGTGGCTTCGGGCGGTGGCACGGGGCGGACGCTCCATCCCGACAACATGGGCGCGGGTCCGGCCTCGTACGGCATGACCGACACCATGGGCCGGATGCACAGCGACGCCCAGTTCGCCGGATCCTCGTCGGTTCCCGCGCACGTCGAGATGATGGGGCTGATCGGCATGGGGAACAACCCCATGGTCGGCGCCACCGTCGCCGTTGCCGTAGCCATCGAGGTCGCCTCGAAGCGGAAGTAGGGGCCCGGCGGGATCGCGCTTCCGGTCCTATCGACCTTCCGCCCGAACGGCCCCGTCCAGCACATCCCGGTAAATCGCGAGATTCTTCTCGACCATGGCGTCGAGCGAGAAGCGCTCGAGCGCGTAGGTGCGCAGGCCCGTCAGACGGGTGTGAGCGGCTTTGACCAGCCCAGCGGCCAGGCCGGCGACATCGCCGGGCTCGACGAGCCAGCCGGTGACGCCCTCCCGCATGATGTCCAAGGCGCCGCCATGCCGGGTGGCGATGACCGGGCGATTCATGGCGAGGGCTTCGATCATGCTGCGCCCGAACGTCTCGGGTTTGGATGTGCTGCACGAGACGACCACGTCGGCCGCGTCGTAAATCTCGGCCATGCGCGTGTGGCTGCCGGCGAATACCACCGCATCGTCGAGATTGAGCTGCGTGACAAGCGCGCGCAATGCGGCTGCATACGCCTCCTGGCCTTGTTGCACGCCGCCGACAATCACCACGGCCAGAGGGGCCTTGTCCCGCAGGCCGCCGCGCGCGAGGGCCGCAGCCTGAATCAGTTCCCGATACCCTTTGAGGGAGGTGATGCGGCCGACCGCGAGGACGACAAACCGGCCGTCCAACGCATGACGCGTCTTGAACGCGCGAACATAATCGGCGTCAAGCCTCGCCGGGTCGAAGGCGACTGGATCAATCCCCCGGTGTACGAGGCGGATCAGCGAATCGGGTGTGCCGTAGTTCTTGCGCACATACTCCACGGCGGCCTGGCTCACGCAGATCACCCGGTCGGCGCGAGTCATGATCCGACTGTAGGCGTTGACACTGTACAAGCCATGCACGGTCGAGACGACCGGCCGCCGCGGGTTGCGGTTGGCAAATCGCGCCAGCCAGGCAGGCACCCGGCTGCGGACGTGGATGATGTCGGGATTCAGTTCGGCAATCAGTACCCGCAGCCGGCGGACGCGTTCAGGCACGGTCAGGAGGTTCTTCGATTTCACGTCCAGTGTGAGATGCCGCCCGCCATCGCGATCGATCTGCGGCGCCAGCCGTCCCCCTGCTGAGATGACGGTATTGCGGACGCCGCGCCGGACCAGCTCGCGGTTGATCTCGACGACGCCGCGCTCGACGCCGCCCTCGTTGAGGGCTGGCAGCAGTTGCAAGATATGCATCATAAGGTTGAGAGGCGCGAAATTATACCCGATCCCGTCAAACCTGCAACCAGATATCGCAAAACTACGAACAACGACGGACAGGACGTCGTTTGCGGTCGTTTGGGCGTAGTTTGTGATTGATTGTTGCCTGCCAACCGAATAAAGTCAATCATTCAACAGCTGAATTCGGATACTCGGGACGCCTATGCAGGAATGGTTTGACAAGGATTTCACGGCGGGACACGTCTACGGCCGCCTGTTCAGGCAGGCGCGGAAGTACCGCTGGGCTTTGGCGATGGGCATTGTGTCCGGGATGCTGCTGGGCGGGACGCTGGTGCCGATTTATCAGGTGCTCCAGCCCGCGATCATACACATGCAAAGTGGCGGGTTCGGCGCCGAGGGTGGTCGGACGGCGGCGGACAGCAGCGTGACGGTGGCGGATGACAGTCGGGCCAAGGGGGCGATGCCGGGGTGGGTCACGAAAGTGGAGCAGGTGGCGGCGCGCTGGGGCATCACCATTCTGAATGATTCTGGGGATGTCCGGTTTTCATTCTTCCTGCTGGTGCTGTTGGCCGTTCCGCTGGCGTTTGTGTTTCGGTTGGGCATGTTGTATCTGAACAGCTACACGCTGCAATGGGCGGGCACGCGGGTGGTGCGGGACCTGCGGAATGAAATGTTCAGCCATCTGCAGAACCAGTCGCTCAACTTTTTCGGCACGATGGATGTCGGCCGCATCATGAGCCGCTGCAACGGCGATCCGGCGATCGTGCAGACCGTGATCACGCATACGGTTGTCGAACTGTGCAAGGCGCCGTTTGAGATTCTGGCGTCCGTCGGATTTGTCGCGTATTTCGCCATCAAGAACGACATGGTGGAAATGATCGTGCTGGCCCTGATCGGCTATCCGCTGGTGATGTGGCCGTTGGCCATGATTGGGCGCAAGATCCGTGGCTATTCCAGGAAGGGGATGGAGCGGAGCGCCATTCTGGGATCGAACATGCTGGAAAATCTGACGGGCATTCGTGTGGTCAAGGCCTACCATACAGAGGAGGATGAGAAGGAGAAGTTCAAACGGGCCAATCAGGAGTGTGTGAAGATGGCGCTCCGGGGAATCCGGATCAGTCTGCTGATCAACCCGATGATGGAGGGCGCGACGATCCTGCTGTCCATCTTGTTTCTCGCGATCTGTTTCTGGCGCGGCAAGACGTTTGCAGAGATTGTGCCGCTGCTGACCCCGCTGGTGGTGGCGTACAAGCCCCTGAAATCGATCGGTAAAATCCAGTCCTCGCTTCAGGCGGGTCGCGCGGCGCTGACGCGCATCTATTCGTTCCTCGACACGGACACGGCGTTGCCGGTCGCGGAGCACCCGGTTTCGAAGCCGTCGTTCGACACGGAAATGGTTTTTGAGCACGTCGATTTCTCGTACGCGGCCAAGGACCGGACGGTCGTTCAGGACGCGAATTTCGTTCTGGGGCGCGGCCAGACGGTGGCCGTCGTGGGCGCCACGGGCTCGGGCAAGACGACGCTGGCCAACCTGCTGGCCCGTTTTTACGATCCCACCCAGGGCCGGGTCCTGATGGACGGCGTGGATCTGCGCGAGATCGACATGGCCGATCTGCGCAAATTGATCGGGGTGGTGACGCAGGAAACGATCCTCTTCAACACGACCATCGCCGCGAATATCGCCTATGGCACGAAAGGGGCGACGCAGGAGCAGGTCGAGGCGGCGGCGAAGCTGGCGAACGCGCACGCCTTTATCAGCGGACATCCCGACGGATACGGGCGGATCGTCGGGGACAAGGGGTTTGTGTTAAGCGGTGGCGAGCGGCAGCGCGTGGCCGTCGCCCGTGCGATCCTCAAGAACCCGCCGATCCTGATTCTCGACGAGGCGACGAGCGCCCTGGACACCGTGACCGAGCAGCAGGTGCAGGAAGCCATCACGCGGCTGATGGCCAACCGCACGGTCTTTGTGATCGCGCACCGGCTCAGCACGGTCCGGAACGCCGACACCATTCTCGTGATGGATCAGGGGCGCATCATCGAAAAAGGCAGCCATGACACGCTCTACGCCGCAGGCGGCGTCTACCGGAACCTCTGCGACGTGCAGAAGAGCGTGAGATAACCGATTCTCAGGCGTTTCACGGCTTCATTCTAAAATAGACATGACCACTCCCAAGCCATGCACATAAAGATGAGCATCAGAAAACAGGTCGCGGTGGCGATGGCCGGCCTGGTCATCGCCGGCATCGCCGTGCAGGGCGCGCGGGCGCAGGATGGCCGGGAGGCGGCCGACTGGAACCTGAACGCCGCCGCAGCGCGCGCTGCCAAGGTCGCGCAGTTGCGCGAGCAATCGGCGGCCAGACGGGAGCAGGCGTGGAAACGCGCGGCTGCCGAAGGGTGGTCGCCCAAAGGCGATGGCTACGAACTGCAGGCCATTCGTGGCAACCGCGTCTATATTTATCACACCCGGAATGTGGAGGCGGCACTCTCAACCGCCGCGAATCTCGTGCGCACGACCGCGCCGTACAACGTGTCCGGCACCGGCGGATCCGTCGGTGTCTGGGATGAGGGGTCGGTCCGGAGCTCGCACCAGGAATTTGGCGGACGGGTTGTGAACAAGGATGGTGTGGGTGCCAGCGACCATTCGACGCACGTGGGCGGCACCATCGGCGCGTCGGGCGTGGATCCCGCCGCTCTGGGCATGGCGCCCGGCGCTTCGATTGATTCGTACGACTGGAACAGCGATACGGCTGAGATGACCGCCGCTGCCCTGGCGGCGCCCGGCGAAGCCGGGAAGATCCAGTTGTCGAACCACTCGTATGGGTATTTGAGAGGATGGGATGGCACGACCTGGTACGGCGTGTGGCCCGCCCGCGAAGACGAGGGCTTTGGCCAATATGATGACACAGCCGCTACGATAGACGCTCTTTGTTACAACGCCCCGTATTACCTGCCGTGCAAGGCGGCCGGGAATGACCGCAATGACAACGCGCCAAGCGCGGACACCAAAATTTACTATTACTCCAACGGCAAATGGCGCACGAAGACGTACAACCCGGCGACCGATCCCTACAGCGATGGTTATGACAACGGCGGCTTTGACACCATCGGCAGCGATGGAACCGCCAAAAATATTCTGACGGTGGGCGCGGTAACCGAGGCGGTTTCTGGCGGTGTCCGTTCAGTGGCGGCGGCGGCCATGTCCTCTTTTTCCTGCTGGGGTCCGACCGATGATGGCCGCATCAAGCCGGATGTCGTGGGCAACGGCGTCACTGTGTATTCGTCTCTGGCGGGGAGCGACACGAGCTATGGCACGTATAACGGCACGAGCATGGCCACCCCCAACGTGTGCGGATCTGCGGCGCTGCTCACCGACTATTACGGGCAGCTCTTTCCGGGGCAATTCCTCCGCGCCAGTTCCCTGAAGGGACTGATCATCCACACGGCGGATGATCTGGGCCGCGCCGGTCCAGACTACACCTACGGCTGGGGGCTGATGAATACGAAGGCCGCCGCTGACCTGATCAGGCAGCACGCCGAGGCGCCGACGGCGCTGCACCTCATGGAGTTGACCCTCGACACAACCCAGACCACCGTGTCTTACGGGTTTACGTGGGACGGAACCCGCGCGATTCGCGCGACGCTGTGCTGGACCGACCCGGCGGGCCCCCCCCAGAGCGGGCTGGACACCACGAACCGGGTGCTCGTGAACGATCTGGATTTGCGGATCGTCGGACCGGCTGGACAGGTGCACCTCCCGTATGTGCTGACACCTGCGAATCCCACGAATGCCGCCGCGACGGGAACCAATCAGGTTGACACGGTAGAGCAGGTATTCATCGCCGCACCCGCGATAGCCGGCGTATACCGCGTGGTCGTCAGCCTGCGCGGAGGCATGACGGGAAGCAGCCAGCCCTTCTCCGTCATTCTCAGCGGATCCACGACATCGGCGCCATCCATTGTCACCACCGCGCTGCCCGCGAGCCAGGTGGGTGTGGCCTACAATCAGTCCCTGACGGCGGTTGGCGGCGCCACACCCTATGTCTGGTCGTTGGCATCCGGCCGGCTTCCGTCCGGATTGAACCTGAGCAGTAACGGGGTGATTGGCGGCACGCCGGACACCGCGACGATGTCCATCTTTACGGTACGGGTCACCGACGCCAACAGCTTGTCATCCGAGATGGTGTTCAATCTGGAGACCGACGTCCTGCTGTTCGCCGAGGGATTTGAACACGGGGGCGCGATGCCTGCCGGATGGACGCAGGCGTACGTGGAATCCACAGTGGACTGGATCTTTCGTACGGGCAGCCTCACCTATGAGGGATACACCCATCCGCCCAACGCGCATGGCGGCAGTTATAATGCCTTGCTGTATGTGGGCGCCTACTCCAACCACATTACCAAACTGGTGACGCCCGTGATCAACTTCGGATCCACCACGAATCATCCACAGCTTGTGTTCTGGCATTACATGGAAGTCTGGGGGCCGGATCAGGATGAGCTTCGCGTCTACTACAAGACCTCGGCGGGCGGAACGTGGACGCAGCTGGCTGCGTATACCAACAGCGTGGCGGCCTGGACCCAGCGCACGCTGACCCTGCCGAATCCGAACGCCAGCTACTACATTGCTTTTGAAGGCAATGCAAAGTGGGGCTACGGCGTCTGCGTGGATGACGTTTCGGTCACGGCCTCCGCGCCGCCCACGCGTACGTCGCAGGGAACACCGTATGCGTGGCTGGATCACTATGGTCTGGTCACGGGCGGCAACTACGAGGCGGCCGATGCAGGCGACACGGATGCCGACGGGTATTTTGCCTGGCAGGAGTACGTTGCCGGCACGGAACCCACCAACAATCAGTCCGTCTTCCTGGCGCTTATTGCGATGAGCAACGCGCTGCCGCGGGTGACGTGGACGCCGGATCTCGGGACGGCGCGCGCGTACACGGTGGTCGGCCGGACCAATCTGACCGACGGCGTCTGGGACTCGACCAACAGCGAGAGTCTGTTCTTCCGCATCAACGTTGGAATGCCATAAAGGAGGTGTCAGATGAAGTCATGGATAGCGATCCTGTCAGCCTGTCTGGCGATGGTATCAGCCGCCGCCGATGAGCCGGCCGCTGACGCGGGCGAGGCGAAGCCCCTCGACGCAAAGATTACCGAGGTCACCGTCTATGCCGACCGTGCCCGCGTGGTGCGCACTGCGGTTGCAGACCTCGCCACCGGGGTTGGGAAGTTCTCCTTCCGCAAGCTTCCCGGCTGGATCGACGAAGGCTCGGTGCGGCTCGCCGTGAGTCCGGCCGCAGCCGGAGAGCTGGTGGATGTAGAGGTGACGAAGACCTTTCTCGCGCGGCCCGAGGACGATGACATCCGCCTCGCCGAGGCGGCCATGCAGGAGGTTTCCGACCAGTTGGCCGCGCTCGATGACGAACGCGGCGTGCTCGAGGCGCAAGCGCGCCAGTTGGAGGCGATTCGCGCGTTCTCCCTGGAGAAACTGCCGAAGGACGCCGTCGTTCGCGAGATCAAAGTCGACGAATATGCCAGCTTGGTCACATTCATCGGCAATTCGCTGTCGGGAATTGCCAAGGCCCGGCGTGAGCTGGACAAGCGCCAGCGCGAGAAACGGCCTGAGCTGCTCGCGCGCCAGCGGACGCTCAATGAGCTGATGAAGCGGTCGCAACTGGAGCAGCGCACGGTGATCGTGACGATCAAGTCCGCGGGCGCCGCCCTCCCGGCGGAACTCAGGCTCACCTACATGCTGCCGGGCGCCACCTGGGAGCCGGTGCATGAGCTGAGGACCGGGGGTGCGACGGACCGGGTGGCGCTCGCCTCGTTCGGCGTCGTCACGCAGACCACGGGCGAGGACTGGGACGGCGTGATGCTGTCGCTCTCGACGCAGCGCTCGACCGACACGATCCAGATCCCCGAGTTGGAGAAGCTGCTGGTCGGTCCGCGCATGCCGGCCGGTGCGGCCGACACGTTCCGAGTCGCCACCGGCAAATTTTCCGGACAAATCAAGACCTGGAACACCTATCTGAACCCGCCAGCCCGGCAGCAGGAGTTTGAAAGCAATCTGGATGTGCAGCAGGCCCAGCAGCGCATCAATCTCAGCCGCTTCGCCCGGCTGCAGGAGCGGCGGGGAACGACAGCGCATTTCACTGCGGCGGGTATCCAAAGCGTCCGCACGGATGGACGTCCGGTCCGGGTGCTGATCGGCGCCGAACACATGGCGGCGCAGCATAAGATTGTCGCGGCGCCCGCCGTGTCGCTCAATGCCGCCCGGACGGCGGAGCTGCTCAACAGTGGCAAACAGCCGCTGCTGCCGGGTCAGGTACTGCTCTATGTGGACGGCGCGTTTCTTGGCGCAACCGAGACGGACTTCGTGGCACCGGGAGAGTCCTTTCCCGTTTTTGTTGGCGTCGCCGATTCAGTCAAGCTGACGCGCATGCTCGACCGGAAGCGCAGTTCGATCACGTGGAGCGGCAAACGGACCCGGATGCAGGTGTCGTTTTTCGTGAGCGCTGAGAATCTGGGCGACACCCCCGTGGCGCTGCAACTGGCCGACCGCATTCCGATCACGGAGACGGACGAGGTTCGCGTGACGGATGTGGCGATCAAGCCCGATGCGAAGCCGGACGCGAAAGGCGTGGTTCGCTGGGACGTGGCGCTGGCGGCGAAGGAGAAGAAGGACTTTCGCCTTGAATACACCCTTGAGTATCCCAAGGATCTCGCGCAGCGCATCGCTGTGCCGAACCAGAATCCGGTGGACGCGGCTGCCGCTGATGAGGGCATCCATGCGAAGATGATTGGGGATCTGGAAATGCAGTTGAAATAGCCCGTATCGGTCGGCAAGCGGACTGAACGCACGCGCAAAAGGATCAGCCATGGAACAGCGTGGAACGTCGTTGACACACGAACAGCAGAAGAACGTGCTCGCAGAATTGCACCGCGATGTTGCCTTGCGGAACACCAGTTACCGCGCGCGGGCTTTGAAGCTGCTCCCGCACATCTGCGGCTCGTGCGCGCGGGAGTTCTCGGACAAGCGGCTGAAGGAGCTGACCGTGCATCACAAAGATCACAATCCCAACAACAATCCTCCAGACGGAAGCAACTGGGAACTGCTCTGCCTGTACTGCCACGACCATGAACACGCGAAGCTGCTGGACGCGAAACATCGCACAATCGGCCGGCAGCCGGCGCAGGTCGGCGGGGCGGGCTTCGCCCGCCCATTCGATCAACTCGAGTCCCTCCTCAAACAGGAACAGAAACCGGACGCCTGATTGCGGGCGCTGGCCGTGATTTTTTAGGCGAGACGGCTATCGCCGCCGTTTTTTCGTGGGCGGTGGAGGCTCTTCCACGTCGTACGGTTTGACGAACGCATCCGAGAAGTCATACACACCGGAAAAATCACTTTTTTTGTCCTGATCGGTTGCGCCCAGCTTGCCTGCTGCGATCAGATTATAGACCAGTTCGCCGATGTCGTCGGTGGCGCGCACGCCCCACGTGTCGAGGACGAGGTGCGCCAGGGGCCCAAACTCCTGCAAGGCGTAGTCACGGATGCCTGCGCACAGCTCGGCCCCGGTCACATGCCGCATCCGTCCGGGTGCGCGTTCGGCCCTGCCGACAGACTTGACCGTGTGGTCCAGTGCCTCGCGCAGGAAATAATAGGCTTCGGCGGCGTAGCGCGGGTCCTTGGCCACGAGCGCCTCAACCGTCTGTTGAAAAGAGGTTTCATCCATCACGCACCCCGCAGACGGGCCGCAATCGCAGTCATTTCGGCGGCATTCTCGTACACTCCCGAGATCCAGTTCATCGGGCGCCCGTTCCACCGGGGAATCACATGGAAATGGACGTGGGGCACCACTTGCGTCGCACAGGCGCCGTTCGATTGAAGGACGTTGAATCCGTCGCACGGCAGGCGCGACAGCAACAGCCCGCCGACACGCCGAATCACCACACCGAGCGCCGCCGCCTCGACTTCTGGCAGATCGGAAAGCGTCGGCGCATGAAGCCTCGGAATCACCAGCGCGTGCCCTTTCTCAAAAGGCCCGATATCCAGAAAAGCCAGCGTGTGCGCATCGGCGTACACCTGTGCACAGGGAACCAGCCCCGCGAGTATCTTGCAGAAAATGCAATCGTTCATTCATCCATCTCCTCTGTCACAGCACCGGCCAGCCCGCCTCGTATTAGATCCGAACCGATCCCGTCAAGGCGCGGGCCGAGGTCAAGCCATGCCGCGCGCAATAGGCTTCGATGCCGGCGATCACCCGCAACGGCGTCGTCGGATCGATGAAATTCGCCGTTCCAACGGCTACGGCGGCGGCTCCGGCGATCATGAACTCGATCGCCTGTTCCGGTCCGCTGATGCCGCCCATCGCCAAGATCGGTATCCGCACCGCCCGGGACGCCTCCCAGACCAGCTTGACCGCTACCGGATGGATTGCCGGTCCGGAGAGGCCGCCGACGGTGTTTGCCAGAACGGGCCGCCGCGTCTCAATGTCGATCACCATCGCGGGGATCGTGTTGATGAGTGACAGCGCATCGGCTCCGGCCTCCTCGGCGGCGCGCGCGAAGACGGCGATGGCGGGCACGTTTGGCGCCAGTTTCGGAATCAGCGGCAACCGCGTTCGCCGCCGCACCGCCGCCACCAGTGCGGCCACGGTGTGCGGGTCCGTTCCAAACGCGTGCCCCCCCTCCTTGACATTTGGACAGGAGACATTCAGCTCGACTCCCGCGACGCCCGGCACGCCGTCGAGTCGCGCCGCCACCTCGGCATACTCCTCTTCGCTCGTCCCCCACACATTGACAATGACCGGCACATCCGCCCGATGCAGGAACGGGAGATAGTCCCGAATCAAACCATCGACGCCGGGGCCTTGAAGTCCGATGGCATTGACCATGCCACCCGGCACTTCAACATGCCGCGGCAACGGGTTGCCAGGCCAGGGCTGCAGGCGCACACCCTTCACCGTCACCGCACCCAGTCGGCTCACATCGACCAGGCCCGCATATTCGCAGCCATAGCCGAAGGTTCCGGATGCGACGGCCACGGGATTCTTCATCAGGATGCCGCCCAGGTTCACCTGCATATCGATATTGTTCACCACACGATCTCCCGCGCTTCGAACACCGGGCCGTCGTGACAGACGCGTCCGATCCATTCGGCACCGTCGGCCCGGCGCAGCCGCTGCACGCAAGCCAAACACGCGCCGACGCCGCACACCATGTGCTTGTCCAGCGAAAGCCAGGCGCGCACGCCTGCAGCCACCGCCCGCTCGCCGACCGCCCGCAGCATGCCGTCCGGACCGCAGGCGTAAATCTCAGTCGACGCCTCCGGCGACGTGGCGAGGCAGGCGTCCAGCAGATCGGTGACCAGCCCGCGTTCACCGCGTGATCCGTCTTGAGTGGCCACCCGCACGTCCCACGCCAGATCCGCAAAATCGCAGGCGCAGAGAATGTCCTCCGCGCGGCGCGCCCCGACCAGCAGCACGCCGCGCCGGCCCAGCCGCCGCGCCAGAAAGCTCAGCGGCGCGACGCCGTAACCGCCGGCCACCAGAATGGGCACGCGCCCGCCGCAATCCAAGGGAAACCCGTTTCCCAGAGGGCCGATCACCGATACCGTGTCGCCCGCCGCCAGACGCGCCAGTTGCTCGGTGCCCCGGCCGACGGTTTTGTAGATCAGCGCGAGCACGCCCTGATCCGCGCCGTAAATGCTAAACGGCCGGCGCAACGCGGCCTCGCTCAGGCCGGTCACGCGCACATGGACAAACTGCCCCGGTCGTGCGGTCGCGGTCACCTCAGGTGCCTTCAGGAGCAACATGAAATAGTCGGACGAAAGACTGTGTTGCTCGATCACCCGTGCCATGCAATCGACCATGGACGTCTCCTTTTACATGCGTCATTTCGGCGATTGGGCGCCGTTACCCGTTGACGGACTGGGTGTGGATGCCACCGGGGGCGGTGTCAGATCCCGGAGGGCCGCCACATATTCCTGTCTCGACAGAAGTTGGCGCATCTCGGCATTTACCGCCGCAGCCAATTCCATCTCACCGGCCCGCGTCAGCGTCTTTTTCCACTCGTCAAGCTTGGATGTATGGCCATCAAACAGCTTGCGCACCGCCTGAGACCGCCGTTTCCCGATCTCCTGCAAGTGCTGGATATTCCGCATTTGCAGCGCCAGAAGGGGTGCCGGGCCGATGACGGCGTGGGCCTCTGTCAGCCGCCGATCGATCAGCAACCGCTCGTGTTCCGTGTTGGCGCTTTCCCAACCGAAGTAATCACCCTCTTTCTGGCATTTCGACATGAGCGCCTTCAGCGCCTCACTATACTGTTCGGGCCACTGGGCGCGCTGGGTCTCGTATTCCTGCTCGATTTCGGTCAGTTTGGCGTCGAGCGCCTGGCGCCTCGCCTGCAACTCGTTCAAGCCGGTCGCGCTCGGCGCCCCGCCGACCACCTTGGGCGCGACATCCGAGGCGCCGTCGGGAAGCTTGGCCAGCTCCGCCTCGGCCTCCAGCAGATCGGCGCTGCCTCGCTCCCGCTTGATCGCCGCATTGATGACCGCCGCGATTTCCAACCGGCCCTCGCGGGTGTGACTGCGCAGCAGATCATTCAAATCGTTGGTGTACTTCCGTGAAAGCGCAATGCGCTTGCGCTCGCGGCCGATTTTTTGTTCGTTGAGCATCCGGCGGTACTTCTCCCGAAGCGTATCCAAATCGTCAAACTCGGTCGTCGGCGCGGAGCCGATCTGCCGGGTGTTCTGGAACTCCTGAATTTCGGCCTGTGTCGCGATCACGCCATCATAATCCCCGGCCACCTGCCGACGTTCAATCAAAGCGACGAGTTCGCGCCGGTAGGCGTCGGGCCAGGCGGCATCAAACTGCCGCTGCTCGACGGCCAGTTCCTCCCGTTGCTGCATGAACACACGCTGCAGGTTGAGCAGTTCGGGCAGCTCAGCGGGCGGAGGGAAAGCGTCTGGCTGGCCGCCTGCAGGGATGGTTTCCTCTTCAAACCTCGTGACGCCCCACCACCGGGCATAGCCGCGCAGCGCCGGGCTGAACACGCCCTGCGTGTGCAGCGTCAGGGCGACACCGTACACGCGCCGCAGGCCGCTCGATGGCTTCCCGTCGCTGAACGAGAAGGCGGGCGCGAGGCTGAGCACATAGGCCAGAACAAGCGCCAGCAGGGATGCCGCGCCACGCACAATCCAGAGCGACCAGCGTTGCGTCCGGATTCGGCGCAGCAGGGCCTGGCAGGCGGCATCCCCGGGGGCAACCGATTCCAGCAGCTCCAGGCAAATGCGCTCCGCAGTGCCCCACTCGCCACTCTTGATGAATAGTTGCGCACGGGATAAATCGCGCCGCACGGTCTGTTCCGCCAGCCGGCGCTCGTCATCGCCAAACGCCAGCGTGTCACCGGAAAGTTCTCGGTACTCGCGGATGAACGTCTGCGCCCGCTCGTAATTCTCGGCCTTCAGCTCGATTGGAATCAGTTCCTTCAGACGCTCACGCTGGGTGATCGCCCGCTCGGACTGCTCGCGCAGATCGTGAATGGCCTTGACCAGATGGCGGCCCGCGGGCCCGGCCGGCTCAAAGACATGCGCGCGGCCGGCAAACGCCACCGCCCGCTCGTATTGGTGCCGCTCGACGGCGGAACGCATGCGTTCCAGCAGGTGCTTGACCGATTCGTACGCGCGGGAATCGGCGCCGCAGGTGCCGCAATACTGGACGCCAACAAAGGAATCGGCCCCGCATTCGGTGCAGGGTTCGCCTCCGTCCCAGCCGCACTCCGCGCAATAGCGGATGGTCAGGGGATTAACCGTGTCGCACCATTTGCACCGCCAGGTCGTCTTGACGGTCGGCGTTTCGATCCGGGTCTTGGTTTGAACGGCATGCAGCGCCTCCGTGAACGCCGCAGCCGATGGCCACCGTTGTTCTCGATCCGTCGCCAGAGCCTTGACCAGCACTTCGCGCAGCACCAGGGGGATGTCTTGCTCGCGAAAATAGCGGGGGTTCTGACCCGTGATGGTGAAGTAAAGGATTGCACCCAGGCCATAGACATCAGAACGCTCGTCCGTGAGGCTCGCGTCCTGCTCTTGCTCCGGCGAGCCGTAGCCCATCGACAACAGCTTCTCGCCCGGGACCGTGAGCTTGTTTTCTTCAATGCGCAACAGTCGCGCCAGGCCGAAGTCGACGATCTTGGGTTCGCCGCTCTTGTCGAGCAGGATGTTGCTGGGCTTGAGATCACGGTGGATGACGCCATTCTCGTGCGCATAGGCAACGGTCCGGCCAATCTTAACCAGCAGGCTGATGGCGTCAGCCACCGTGAGCTGGCCATTGCGGGTGATATGCTGATCCAGCGTGAGCGGCAACGACGGCAGGCGAGCGTCTCCCTGCGTCACTTCATCAGGCGCACGCAGCGTCAGGCCGTCGGGTCCCGCGACATATTCCATCACAATGTACGGGCCGTCGGCATCCTCGCCCAGGGCGTACATATGGACGATGTGGATATGATTGAGTGCCGCAACCGCGCGCGCCTCGAGAAGAAACCGCTGGTGCAGACTCGGTATGCTCTGGGCCTGCCTGTTGAGCCGTTTGATCGCCACATAGCGCCCCAGCCGCCGATCGCGAGCCAGATAGACAACCCCCATCCCGCCATCGCCGATCCGGCTGACCACCGCATACTGGCTGAACAGGGAGTCCCCGCCCGCCAACTGCGCCTCGGGGCTCTTGTCCGAAACAATACGCACGGTCCGCATGCCGCCCTCGCGCGCCTCGCTGCCCGGCGGATGATTCCCGGCGAGTTGCATCCGCACGGTTTCGTTCTGGGGCACGCCCGGCGACTGTTCGTTCGGTTCATTCATAACCGTCCACAGGATACCCGTTCAGTCCCTCCACCGTCAAGCCGCATGCCGCATCAGGCATCCGTTCGGGGTGCGATTCATCGGTGTTGAATGCACACAGGCGTCAGAAGCGGAGCGTCACGCATCGCGGGCGCGCGGCGCAAAGGCCCGCGCCACACGGCGTTCCAGCCGCACGAGCGGACTGGGTTGGATGGTGATGGCGTGCGCCGGACAGACCTCGTGGCAGCAGCAGCACCCGATGCATGCGGGGCCGTTCAATTCCGGCAGACCGCCCACCCTCAGGGCAATGGCGCGCACGGGGCAGGCCGTGACGCATTTTCCGCAGCGCACGCACGCCGAGCCGAACGCCGGGCGGAACCAAATGAGCGTTCCGACCCGTCGCACCAGCCATTCGGGCAAGAGGTTCAACATCAGTCGCGAGGCGTTGCGCGGCAGACGGAAGTGCGCCACATCCGGACACTCGCCGTACCGCACGCGAGCGGTGTAGTCGGGCGCATGCGACAGCCCGGCCAGATAGGGGACCTGCCCAGGATCGATTCGAAGCACATCGCAGAGCGCGAGATCGAGCGCAAAGGGGTCGGTCGAGGCGGCGAGAAAGTTCAACGGCACCGGCGTGCCCGATGAGGGCCCGTCACCTTCCATGGCCAACACGCCGTCGGCAATGGTGAGCGAGGCCGGCATCGCACGGCAGACCGCACGTACCAGACCTCCGAATCGTGCCGTTCGGGCATGGGTTTTATGCAGCTCGGTTTTCAGATGGCCGGGAATGACACCGTAGAAATTCTTGACGGCTGCGGTGAGAACGGTCAGGCTGTGGCTCTTGACCTTCGGCAGATTGACGATGAGATCGGCATGCAGGGCGAGGTTGCTGACCGCAAACGTGTAGCCGTCACGGGAGAGCGTCGTCAGCGGCGCAGCCTCCATGCAAAGCAGGGGGACCCCCTCTTCGGCGCAGACGGCCTGCATGCCGGTGACACGCCAGACCTGCTCCACCCGCGTGACAAAAGCCGGACTGTCGGCCACCACGACCACGGCACCAGCGCCCTTGAGCCGCCGAATCACCTGTCGCACCAGCTCGGGATGGGTGGTGACGGCAGCCTCGGGAGGCCGGTCCGTCAGCAGGTTGGGCTTGACGAGCACCCGACAGCCGGAGCTCACGAAGGCCGACATGCCGCCCAACGGCGCGAGTAGCCGATCCAATGCGGCCGCAAGCATGTCGGGATCATATCCGTTGCAGCGCGCAAACGCGACACCCCTGGAAAGGCTGTGATCCCGGGCGTTGGCAACCGGGGAAGATTGGGTCGGCAAGAGGTTGTCCATCTACAAACCCCCTGACCGTCCGGCGCTGGCGTCGCCCGACCAACAACAGCCTGACAGTCTTCTTTTCCTACCCGCTAGACGGACGGCTTGGTCTTGCGCAAACCGAGACCGCGGTCGCCCGCTTTCCACTGGCCGCGCTCCTTGAGCACGTTGACGCGCTCGAAACGCTTGAGGACGTTGCGCTTGACGGTGATCTTCCCTGAACCTCTGAGACTCGTATGCTGGCTCATCGCTCTGCTTTCTCCTTAAAACCTCGATCGGTTGTGAACGCCGTGTATGATACCACCCTTTTGGCAATTGGCAATCGCAAAGATACGGAAATGGTTTATCCAACCGCCTTGCGCGCGACAGGCACGGCCAACGCGCCGAGCGTGACCCGTTTCCAGCGCGGCAGCGCCAGCAGGTGTTCGAGCAGCACGGCGCAGGCGCAGGCGTCGTAACCGGCATCGTGTGCCTGGCCCTGCGGGGACACCTCGCGCAGCCGCCCCTCCAGCCCCAAGCCACCGATCACGGCCTCGAGCCCGTAGTCGGGCAGACCCGGATAGGCCAGCCGGGTCAGCGCCAGCGTATCGATCCAGGGGCCCAACGGATGCAGCGGCGCGGCGCGGCGCAGGACGGTCCGCTCCGTGCCGACATTGTGCGCCGCCAATGGCCGCCCCGCCAGCCACGCTTCGGTCAAACTGAACCACTGCTCGGCCAGCGGGGGGGCACACGCCAACGCCTCACGCAGGTGCGCATGGCGTCCCGGCGCGTGCGCGTTGAACGGCCTGCCCGCAGCGATCCTCAGCAACAGGCTCACGCGGCTTGATTCAACCACCCGGCCGCCGCGCACCCTGACCAGGCCGATCTGCCAGGGCTCGACCGGCCAGCCGGGAACGGAACCGGTGGTTTCAAAATCGAGCGCCGTGATCTCGGCCTCGACAGCCGGCATGTCCTGCCATACTCCCATGGTCGCGGGCCCGCCCCGTGCTCCCGCCCGATCAATCGCGCGTCTTGTTCTTGGCCTCGTTGACCCGCATCTTGCGGCCCATGACATCCTTGTCATGCAGCCCCTTGACTGCAGCTTCGGCCTCGGACCGCACCGGCATCTCGACAAACCCGAAACCCTTGGACTTCTTATTGTAGCGGTTCTCGATGATACGCGCCGATTTGACGGTGCCGTATTTCTCGAAGGCCTGGCGCAACTGAGCCTCGGTCATGTCATAGCTCAGGTTGCCGACATAGATCTCCACGCAGGAGCCGTTCCCGCCGCTCGCGCGGCCGCTGCGCCCCCGTCCACCGCCACGCTTCCTGCCGCGCGCGATGACGCTGCCGATCAGGACGGCCAGCAGGATGATCGTCAGGGCGATTCCTCCATATTGAACCACGGGCCTTTGGAGAAAGTCCGAAATATCGCAACCGGGGACCTCGCATACTTGCACAGTGTCTTGCACAACCAACCTCCTCAACGGGCCTTTCCGGCCCTGATTCTGTTACTAAACTCCGGATGCTTCAACCGGAAGCGCGCACGGCAACACAAGCCTCTCACAAACAGGAGCACGGCCTGCTGGGCGGGCCGGCAAACAGGCCGGTCCGCCATCTCCGCGTCAGCGCGTCTCCAGAAAACCTTCCAGTTTACGCAACCGTGTGGGATGACGCAGCTTGCGCAACGCTTTGGCCTCGATCTGCCGGATGCGCTCGCGCGTCACGTTGAACTGCTTGCCCACCTCTTCCAGTGTCCGCGAATAGCCGTCGGTCAATCCGAAACGAAAATCCAGAACCTGCTTTTCGCGGTCGGACAGCGTGGTAAGCACCTCCTGAAGGCGTTCCTTCAGCATGCTGTAGGCGGTCATCTCCGATGGATTTTCCGCCGACTTGTCTTCGATGAAATCCCCGAAATGGGCATCGTCGCCGTCACCCACGGGGCTTTGCAGCGAAATGGGCTGCTGGGCCATGCGGTAGACCGCGCGCACGCGATCAACGGGAATCGCCATCTCTTCGGCGGCCTCTTCCGGCGTGGGCTCGCGCCCCAGCTCCTGCACGAGCTTCTTCTGCACGCGCAACAGCTTGTTGATCGTCTCGATCATGTGGACCGGGATGCGAATCGTTCGCGCCTGATCCGCGATCGCCCGCGTCGCCGCCTGCCGGATCCACCACGTGGCATACGTGCTGAACTTGTAGCCGCGGCGGTACTCGAATTTCTCCACGGCCTTCATCAACCCCGTGTTCCCCTCCTGGATCAGATCCAGAAAAGAGAGCCCGCGGTTCATGTACTTCTTCACGATGCTGATGACCAGCCGCAGGTTGGCCTCCACCATTTCGGTGCGCGCCTTCTGCCCCAGGCGCATCGCATCGCGAAGCTGCTCGAAGCGCGGCATGAACACGTCGGCGGCCATGCCGAACTCCTGCTCCATCATCCGCATCCGCCCCGCGCCCTCAACCAGCGCGATGTCGCGTTTCTTCGTCACCCGCTGCTTGTTGAGCTTCTGCTGCTCGTTCAACAGCGCCCGGTAAGGCTTGTATATCTTTTCATCGGCCTCGATGCACAGGCTCTCGACGATCTTTTGCTTGAAGCTGAGCTCGACAAAAACCTTCTGCAGCGCCTGCCGGGCCTTTTCCAGCGTCTTGACGGCGTGTTTGCGCTTCGTTCCGGAATCCCCGGCCGCCTCGACACTCTTGTGCGCCTGAATGATCTTGCCTTTGACCACATGGAGCGTTTTTTTGAGCTTGTGGATCCCCTCCATGTAGACATCCCGGCTGTCAGCGAACTTGTCGGTCACCACGCGGTCAAACCGCTCCGTGCCGTTCTCCAGCCGGTCGATCAACTCCAGATAGAGCCTCGCCGTAAAGGCGAATTCGTTGAACATCTCCCGGATCGCCACTTCCGAGAATTCGATCCGCTTGCAGATGTCAACCTCCTGCTCGCGCGTCAGCAGCGGCACCTGACCCATCTGATGCAGGTACATCCGGATCGGATCGTCGAAGAAGTCCAGGCGGCTTCCCCGGCTGCGCTGCGCCTCCAGATCATGCTCGCTGCGGAATTTTTCCACCTCGGCCGCATCGATGATGTCGATCTCCATCCCCCGGAGAATAGCCAGGTACGACTCGATGTCGGTGTCTTTGATGACCGATTCCGGCAACAACTCGTTCACGTCCTCAAATGTGAGATAGCCCTGCGCCTCGGCGCGCTTGATCAGCGTCTTGATCCGCTCGTTGCGGTCTTCGCGCTTGGCACGCAGCGCGGCCCGGTCAGGGTCCATCACGATCTCATTCTCAACCACGTCGAACTCGATGTGATTGTGCCCGGAATACTCGTCGCCCTCCGTCACTAAACCGTCATCATGTTCGTGGCCGTGGTCGTGATCATGATCCAGCCCGGCCCCATCCACGGCATCCACATCAAAGTCATCGCCGATGCTGGCGATCACCGCAAGATCGTGCTCATCGGTGGCGTCGGCGAGCCCGTCCTCCAACACGTCTGTTGCAACGGCCTCGGCGCCCTGTAAACCGACAGCCTTGCGCTCCGGGGCCAGTGACCGGCCTCCCGGCGCGGGTTTCACCGCTTTCGGGGCAGAGCCCTTCGCGTGATGCCCCCCAGCGGCAGCCACCGGCGCGGCTTTTGCGCCTTTCGGGGCAGAGCCCCTGGCGTGATGCCCGGCGGGACCAGTCACCGGCGCGGGCTTGGGGCTTTTTGCTTTTTTCCCGGCGCTTTTGTCGTTGGCTGCTCGCTGAACAGCCGGAACCTGTTTTGAGGTCTTTGGGGAAGCCGCTTGTCCACTTGTTGTCGCGCGTTTCTTTTTGGCCGTTGCCATGCTTGATCCCTTTTCCCGGAATGCGTCACCCGCATCCCCGCCCGTTTAATGAATAGTCCCCGGTGCAACCCCGCGTGTCACAGCTCACCCCGAGCCAAGCCCAGCGTCGGGTTCGTCGTCCCCGACATGCGCGCGACCTCCACGTTCCCGCCAACAAACACCACGTGGCCGCACGCTACGCCGGCATACCGGTGAATAAAACCGATCGTCTCGTACGGCGCGATACCCGTGCCGGTGTTGGCCGGCCCTTCCGCGTCCAGACAGGGGTCCCCACCGTTGGGAACCCACGGTGTCGTCCGGACGCCACTGGCGGGCACCGGGATCTCGGCGAACAGCATCGTCCGGCTCATGTTGACGCTCTGCAGCCCATCGCCGCTGACCCGCTTGTTCATCGCGTAGCTGCGGACGGCGTCTTCCCATATATTCAAAGATCTCAACATCGCTTCCGCCTTCTGCTTAAAGCGGGGACAGATATAGACCGACAGATCGCTCAACCCGCCATCCGCCCACAGCGTGCCGTCCTTGATGCCGCGCGTCCCCTTGGCGCCGTACCAGGGCGGCTGTTCCATCTGGCCGGCCTGGCTGTTCGCGTTCGGCCAGGTCGGCCGCGGCGCGGTGGCGCTGGTCGATGGCACCCAAGTCACCCAGCCCTTGACTTCATTGTAGGGCAACGCGGCATTCAGGTTTTCGCTCTCGTATCCGTAGGCTTGGCGAATGCCGCCCCCCTCGACGGCCAGGGCCTGAATGCCATTGGCCAAATTTCTGAGATTGGCCTTGCACCGGGTCGCGTAGCCGGCCTCGCGCGCCTGCTTGACCGCGTTCAGGACGATGGTGGCAAGAATCGCAATGATGGCAATCACCACCAGCATCTCAACCAGGGTGAACCCGATCCACGTGTCACGCTTCATAGCCATCGCCTCCCTTCCGCTCCGGAACGGGATCTGTGCACAATTCATCCATCCGGGCATTATGCCATACACCTCGCTGCAGAGGCAACTGGAATTTTGGGCCGTGGAAGGCCATGGAAGGGGTGCTAGAGCTCGGGAAGCCGATCGGGGTCGGCCGCAACGGGAGGCGGCTGCTGCTTGCCGCCACCCACGGAATACAGATGCCGGCCCGGCACTCCGGGATAGCCCTCCGGTCCCATCGGGAAGTCGAGGGTCTCGCTGTTCCACTGGAAGTAGACCGGGGCGTCTGTGTGGCAGATAAGCTCCAGCTTGATCGCGTACAGCTTGCCGGCCACCAGGGTGATCGAACCCCCGGTCTTGAAGGTTCCGCCATCGTCCAGCAGCCGGCCGTCGACCCACATCTTTCCGCCGCTCCGGCCGTTGTGCACGCTGAAGGTGAAGGTCTCGCTGTAAGGGGCCAGAAACGTGCCGGTCCAGCGCACGCTGTAGGGTGCCGATACGCCCTTCGGTCGCATATCGCCACGCAGCACCGGATCGGTCCGGAGGGCTGCCAGCCGGGTGAATGTCGCATCGTTGAAGTATTCGCCATCCAGGCCGGTTCCAGGCGGGTTATCCACGATCATCAACGGGGCTTCTCGCGACAGGACGACGCCAGCCGGATTGCTGACCTCCACCGTGAACCTCGCGCCGTTGTCGGCCGCCGCTGCAGGCGGCATGAGGCAGTCGCGATCAGTCTTCCCTTCAAGAAGCTTGCCGTTCCGAAACCAACGATACGAGAGGAACGCGCCGGTCGCATGCGTCCCGAATTTCACGGCCTGCCCGGCAAACGCCGCCGCGTCGGACGGCTGCCGCACAAAGGCCGGGGGCGTCACGGCAGTAACGGTCACTTCGCTGGCGACGGCGCCGCCCTTGCCGTCGCTGACTGTCATGCGCAGGACATGGGTTCCGACCGCGCTGAACGTCACCGCGCTCTCCGCCGCATCCGGCGCGGCAAAGGTCACCGGGCCTGCGCCAAAGGCCAGGCTCCAGCGGTAAGCGATCGGATCGCCGTCCGGGTCACGCGCTGCGCCCCGGACCTTCGTCCCGGCCAGCGGAGCCACCGGTGCGTCGGCCTGTGCCGCGGCGACGATCTCCGGTGCGCGGTTGCCGTCCGGGACGGCGGCGGGGGGGATGCGCTCGCCGCGTTCGAACACCGCCAGGATCCTCGCGGGGGCGTCGATGGATACGGGCGTGCGGGCGGAGGATGGATCAGCGAAGGTCACGGGGCCCCGGGTGGCGACCCATCGGACGAACCGGAAGCCGGGGGCGGCCGTCGCCGTGAGCGGAACCGACGTTCCCCGGGTTACTGGCGTGATCCCCAGCGGCGATACCGACGCGCCGCCAAAACCGGCATAGGCCGTAAGCGTGACATTGGTTTCACCGGCATCGCGCCACACATCCGCATTCACGGAGATGCCCCGGTAGCCGGGAGCGGACAATGCGAACTCCACACGCGGGGGAGGTGCCCCGGTCGCCCCGGTGCCGACGCAGGCCAGGGTGACGGGGCGCCAGACGTCCCAGTCATTGTCGGCGAATGCAAGGGTTTTGCCAGCCAGGATCGTGATGGCCCCGCCAGGCTGGGACTGGGGCTTGGAGACGGGCGTCGTCGTGACCAACACGGGCTGGCCGGCCGGCGGCGGCGACGAGAGCCGGACCAGGAAATAGGCCGCGCCCGTTCCGGGGACGGAGAGGGACTGGCTGCTGACCCGGATCGTGCTGGCCGGCCTCACCACCCCGACGTGCGCCGCAGTGAGGCCGGGCGCGGTCAACGCGATCAGTGCGCTGGCGTCACCCGCGTCGTCACCCCGGGCCGCGTCCAGAGTCACCGTCTGCCACGCGCTCCAGTCTGCCGGGGAGAACATGAGACGCGCTCCAGACGCGACCGCGATGCGGGTGTCGCCGGCGACGCGCGCGACGGCGACGGTCACGGCGGAAGCGGGCAGCGACGAGAGCCTCACCCGCAGCGGCGTCGGCACGCCCTCGGGAACGGAGGCCCAGAGGTATTCGGGGACGATGGCAACAGCATTCCGGGTGGCGAAAAGTCCCTGGCTGTTGTTGTGGTAGCTGCCGGTCGGCGAGGTTTCCAGCCGGATCGCCCGAACCTGATACACGGCCTCGGCGGGCGGGGCGGGGTCGGTCCACGTCGTGCCGGGCACCGGCTCGTCCGTCAGGCGGACGAAGCGGCCGCCCGGCGCCGGTGCGCGATAGACGTGATATCCCTGGAAGCCAGCCGTGCCGGCTTCGGGCGACGCATCCCACGAGAGGACTCCTCCCGCGAGGGTCAACCCCGTTGGCGGCGCCAGGATGCTCAGCCGCAACGTCGGGTCGCCGAGCAGGCCGCGAAAGATGCGGTCATAGGTGTTGCCGTTCGCGCCCGACGGGTAGAGCGCCCCGTTGGCCATGGCGAGCCGTTCGCAGGTTCCGATCGTCTCGCCCATGGACATCCAATGGAGATGGCGGTCGGGCACACCGCAAAACCAGGTCAGCCCCGCGCCGCCGTTGGCCAGATACGCGCGCCCCACGGCCAGGCGCCCGTCATCGGCGCCCTCGTCGTAGTTGATGGTACCGCTGCCCCAGCATCCGGTGAACACGTATTCGGGTGCGCGCGCGGAGAGTTTTTCGCCCAGCGCGTGGCTGTTGAAGGCCAATCCCTCCTGGTAGCGCCACAGGCTGGGAGCCAGGAACTCACCGTTCCACTGGCCGTCCAGCCCCTCGACGCGCGCGGCGTTGCGGTGGAACAGCGTCTTGAGCGTAAAGGCCGTCCTGCAGCCGACGAGGCCGCCCGCCGCGACGCCGCCGACCGGCTGATAGGCCGTGCGGCGGTGACGGTAGGCGTGGAGCTTGTTCAGGTAGCGCCGCAGCAGTTCGGTCTCCGGCAGGCCGAAGAAAGGCATGCCCGACAAATCCACCCGCCCCACGGCGAGTGTGACGCTCGAGGCATCGAACAGGCTCTGGTCGTAGACCCCATCACCTGCGGTATTTCGGGCGCCATAATCCTGCGTGTCTGTCCAGGTCACGTCCGGCAGGGCGTAGTAGGTGTCGGCCGGCCGCGGTGTATGTCCGTGCCCATCGGGAGAGAGCCAGCCGGAGTAGGGGATCGGGACGCGCCCAAGGATAAAGACGGCACGGAGCGTATCGGGTTCGGCGTTGAACGCCTCGCGGATGACC
Organism: Lentisphaerota bacterium; assembly: GCA_016873675.1. Lineage (NCBI taxonomy): Bacteria > Pseudomonadati > Lentisphaerota > Lentisphaerota bacterium. The sequence continues at coordinate 30,540 of VGWG01000022.1, forward strand.
GCCTTGACCGCCTCGACCTCCGCGCGCGTGCCCGGGGCGCTGATGGTGGCCTGGCGCGTGACCGCGCGGCGCAGAACGGTCCAGCCGTCTCCGATCAGGTCCTGCTCAAGCCGTGCGATCTCGCCGGCCAGCGGCGCGGCCATCGTGGCATCAACCAGCAGCAGCACCGCGCCGCGGGCATCGGCCGGCGGCAGACGGATTCCAGAGTACACGTGTCCCGTCGCCGGAAAGCGTCCGCCCGCCGACGGCGGATTGTTGACCGTCTGAATCCGGTATTCATAGCCCACGCCCACGGCAACATCGTCATCGTCAAACCGGACGGCGTCACCCGGAAGCGTCGCGACACTCGCGCCCCAGGACCCGGCCTCCATCGGCTTCCGGTAAACCGTGAAGCCGCCGGAGTCGCTGAGGGACGGCCAGTCCAGGCTGATCTGCGGCGGCGCGTCCCGCACCGTCGCCAGCACGGTGATGATCTCGCGCTCGGCGGGAGTCAGCGCCCGCGCCGGCTGGGGGCCCGCCAAAAGCACCAGTGCCGCCGCAAGACAGAACAACACCCGGCTCGCGCCCATCCCGCCGCAGTGACGGATAAGCGCTCGCTTATTGATGGACACGGGCGTGCGCCCGCAGGCAGCGAGGCCAAGCCGGCGAGCCCTGACGGCGCGTGAAGCAAGTAACGTATTCACGCTGTGAAGCATGCCAGAAACCGGCGAACATGTCCAGAAGGGGTGTTGCGTGGAGTGGACAACCGCGCGGGAATCTGCTTTACTACGGGCCTTGTTTGGCGGGAGGGTGTGCACGAGCAACGTGAGGTCCGTTGGCCCCCCGGCTCAGATTGGAGATGCCCTATGTCCGCGATGCTTGACCCGCTGACCGCCCTCAGCCCGCTGGACGGCCGCTACGCAGCCAAGACGGCCGCGCTGAGGCCGATCTTCTCGGAGTTCGGCCTGATCGCCCGCCGTGTGCGCGTCGAGA
>VGWG01000023.1 GCA_016873675.1 Lentisphaerota bacterium
CGACAGCGGTGTGTGGGCGTGTGAGCTGTCGGGGGCTGAGCAGAATTCCCCTTTCAATTCGATAGCGATCAATGCCTTGATCCATTCGCTGCGGCGCGGCGAGACGCACCCACACACCCACACACCCACACACCCACACACTCCCCCCCCCCGTGGCCAACCGATTGCATTATCCATTGCCGAACCGTGGCGAGTTGGCCTATAGTATCGCCTCTATGTCACACCCCGCACGTTACTGGCGCGCGCTCTTTTCCGACCGATCCAACCTGTTGCGGTTGGCGGGGGCGGTGTTGACCGGGGTGTGCCACACCGCGGCGCTGCCGCCCTTCGACCAGGAGGAGTGCGCCTGGATTGCGCTGGTTCCGGTGATTCTGATCGCGCGTCACAGCACGCCGCGCGCCGCCGCCGCATGGAGCGGTCTGGCCGGCCTCTGCTTCTGGGTTCCGGGGTTATCCTGGCTCTGGCAGCTTGTGGGCAACGGCGGGCCGCTGGCGCTCGTCCTGCTGGGTCAGAGCCTCCTGGCGGCCTGGTGCGCCGGATTCTTCGCCCTCTTTGGATGGGCCTCCGCCCGGCTCTGGCAGGGGGGGCGCGCGCCGGGCGGGGCGGGGCGTCTCGCGCGGGTCTGGCTTGGCGAACCGCTGCTGTGGGTGGCGGCTGAATTCCTCCGCGGCATCCTGCTCGGCGGCTTCCCGTGGAACGGGATCGGCGTGGCGCTGGCCCGGAACCCCACGCTGATCCAGATCGCCGCCCTGGGCGGCGTCCTCGGGGTTTCGGCGCTCGTCGTTCTGGCCAACGCCGCGATCGCCAGCATGATCGAACGCACCGTCGCGCCGGTCGCGCGCGCCTGGACCGGCCAGCCGTCCGAGGCGCGGCCGCGGCGGTCGCTCACGCCATCGCTCGAGACGCTCGTCCCGATGGTGCTCATCCTCGCGGTCTGGGTCTGGGGTGTGCGGCGCCTGCAGCACAATCCGACGCGTCCCGCGGCGGACGACTGGCGCGTCGTCCTCGTGCAGCCCAATACCCCCTCGATCTTCTCCATCACCGAGGCGATCGTCGACGCGCAGCGGGAGGTGCTCGCCGACCTCACCCGCCTGGCCTCGGGGGTCCGGCCCGACCTCGTGGTCTGGCCGGAAACCGCCGTCAACGGCGCCGTTCCGATTGAGGCGGCGGTGATGAAGCTGGCGGCGGACGCCGCCGCCGAAGCTGGCGCGCCCCTCCTGACCGGCGCCGTGGAGGTCGAGGCGCTCGACCGCCCCGGCGGCCCCCGGCAGATCCGGTATTACAACGCCGCGTGGCTCTTTGCCACCAACGGCCTTCCGATCGGCCGTTACCGCAAGCAGCACCTCGTGCCCTTTGGCGAATTCATTCCCGGCGATGCGTGGATTCCGCTGCTCGCGCGCCTCGCGCCCACCGGATTTAGCTGCACCCCCGGCCGCGAGAGCAGCGTGCTGCGGATTGGCCGTCGTGACGGCCAGCCCGGCGAGCTCGCCTTTAGCGTGCTGATCTGCTTCGAGGATCTGTTCAGCCGCCTCAGCCGCCGCGCGGTTCGCCGCGGGGCGCGGGCGCTGATCAACATCAGCAACGACGCCTGGTTTGACGGATCGATCGAGCCCGAGCACCACATGCGCCAGGCGGTCTTCCGCGCCGTCGAGAACGGCGTTCCCCTGCTCCGCTGCGGCAACACCGGCGTCACCTGCGCGGTGGATCCCTTCGGCCGCGTCACCCGCTTCGACTCGATGTTTGCCCTGTCCGACGAACGCGTCCCCTTTTTCTGGCCCGCCTCCATCGCTAGCGCCGAACGCCCCCGCACCCCCTATACCCGGTTCGGCGACCTCCCGCTCGCCACGGCCGCAATGCTCGCCCTCCTGCTGGCGGTGCTCGCGAGACCCTCCCGGGCAGCGTGTTCTCATATTCTGACTTCTGACTCCTGACTCCTGACTCCTGACTTCTGACTTCTCTCTTGCAAAACCGACGAAGGAGGTTTTGCAAGCGCTTCCTATTGACATCCCCGATCCGTTGGGGCATCCTTGCCGGCATGGACGCGCATCTTCAGGGCAGAATCCATGGACACACCCCCGCATCGGCCGCACGCGACGGCGTGACCTGCGTCAGCGGGACGGTTGTGGATGTGGCGGGACGGCGGCTGTTCGGCGCCCGGATCGTGGTCGGGGCCGGGGGCCGCATCGCAGCGGTGGCGCCCGAGGCGTCGCCCGGGCCGGGGTTCATCCTGCCGGGCTTTGTTGACGCGCACATCCACATCGAAAGCGCGCTGATCACCCCCGCCGCATTCGCGCGGGCGGCGGTGCGGCACGGGACGGTTGCGGCTGTGACCGATCCGCACGAGATCGCCAATGTGCTCGGCGCGGACGGGGTGGACTTCATGCTGGCCGAGGCGGCCCGCACCCCGTTCGTGGTCGCGACGGGCGTGCCCTCCTGCGTCCCGGCCACGCCGTTCGAGACGGCGGGGGCGACGCTGGACGCCGCCGCCGTCGCCGCGCTGCTTGACCGTCCCGGCGTGACCCACCTCGCCGAGGTGATGAACGTGCCGGGCGTGCTCGGGGGCGATCCGGACCTGATCGCGAAGCTCGCGGCGGCGCGGGCGCGCGGCAAGCCGATCGACGGGCATGCGCCGGGCTTGCGCGGCGCGGCGCTGCGGGCGTACATCGCGGCGGGGATCACCACCGACCACGAATGCCTGACTCTGGAGGAGGCGGAGGAGAAGGCGGCCGCAGGGATGACCCTCATCCTGCGGCGCGGGTCGGCGGCGCGGACGTTCGAGGCGCTGCTGCCGGTGCTCGCCCGGCATCCCGGCGCGTGCATGCTCTGCTCCGACGACAAGCACCCGGACGATCTGCTGGAGGGGCACATCAACGATCTGGTCCGGATTGCGGTCGGCGCGGGTCTGGATGTGTTCGATGTGCTGCGGGCGGCCTGCGTCAACCCGGTGCGCCATTACGGGCTCGCGGTCGGGCAGCTCCGCGTCGGCGACCGGGCCGACTGGATCGAGGTTGAGGATCTGCGCGATTTCCGCGTCCGGCGGACGGTGATCGGCGGACATGTGCTGGCGGCAGACGGCCGCTCGGAGATCCCCGAGCTGGCGCCGCTGCGCCAGCCCAACCAGTTTGCCCTGCGGCCCGTGTCGGCGGAGGCCTTCCGCATACCGGCGCGCGCGGGCGCGTGCCGCGTGATCGGCGTGCGCGAGGGCGAGCTGGCGACCGACGCCATCGTGTGCATCCCGACCGTCCGCGGCGGCGGCGTGGTCGCCGACCCCGCGCGCGGCCTGGCGAAGCTCGCCGTCTTCAACCGCTATGCCGCCGGCGCGCCGCCCGCGCTGGCGCTGGTTGCGGGGCTGGGTCTCGGCCGCGGCGCCCTGGCGGCCAGCGTGGCCCACGACTCGCACCCGGTGATCGCCGCGGGGGCCGACGACGACGCGCTGGCCGCAGCGGTCAACGCCGTGGTGGCGCACGGCGGCGGACTGGCCGTGGCCGACGGCACGGGCGTGCGGGTGATGCCCCTGCCGGTCGCCGGGCTGATGAGCGCGGGATCCTGCGAAGAGGCTGCGGCGGCCACTGCGCGCCTCGACGCCGCAGTCCGCGCCTGCGGCTGCACGCTGAGGGCCCCCTTCATGACGCTCTCGTTCCTGGCCCTGCCGGTGATCCCGGCGCTCAAGCTCACCGATCAAGGGCTGTTCGACGCGGTTCACTTCAAGCCCGTTGATTTCTGGCAATCCCTCGGCGAAACAGCGGACGAGGCGCCAGCTCTTTGTCCCCCTGAGCGGCGCAAGTCAAATTTCGCTATCGACGTTGACGTTGACCGATAAGGTATCGCGGCCCTCGTCCCCGATCCTGCTATGGACGGAAAGGCGACTCCACGATCTGGATTTTTTACTTTCATTTCACGCCGTGAAATATTATATTTCACGACATGAACAAACCTAAACCGAGATGGTTTCAGCGAAACCTGGAAGCGGCGCTTCGCGTGCTGCCCGTGAGTGTGGTCGTCGGCGCGCGCCAGACGGGAAAGTCGACGCTTACGCAACTGGTCGATCCAACGAGGATGTGTTTCACTCTGGATGACGTCGGCGTGCTGGACCAGGCCAGACGCGATCCCGACGCCTTGCTGGCCACACGTCCCGTCACGCTGGATGAAGTTCAACGCGCGCCCGACTTCCTGCTGGCCGTCAAGCGGGCGGTCGACGCGCATCGCCACGCGGGTGATTTCATCCTGACCGGATCCGCAAACCTGCTCCTGATGCACCAGGTCGCGGACTCCCTGGGTGGACGGGCTGTCTATCTGGAACTTCCGCCGTTCTGCCCCGCAGAGTGGCAGGAACGTCCGGATGCGCTGGCGCCGCTGGATCGTCTGTTCGCCGACGACTTCGATTGGCGCACATGGCCTGATGAACCGGGGGATTGGCCGTCGTGGCTGCTGCGCGGAGGGTTTGCGCCGGCGCTGCGGCTCGACGCCGACGCCGACCGCAGTCTGTGGTTTGCCGCGTATACGCAGACATACCTGGAACGCGATTTGCGTCAGTTGAGCGCGGTTTCCAATCTGCCGGATTTTCAGCGCCTCATGGTTCTCGCGGCGCAGCGGACGGGGAAACTGCTGAACCAGGCCGATCTTGCCCGCGATGCCGCCATCAGTCATCCGACCGCCCACCGCTACCTGAATCTTCTCGAAACCGGCTGCATCCTCACACGCATCCGCCCGCTGGGGACCAATTTATCCGGCGCGCTCGTGAAGGCGCCGAGACTGTTTTGGTCCGATTGCGGACTTGCCGCCGCCCTTGCCGGGATCAGGTCTGCAACCGACCTCGCGGGGCGCATGGACGTCGGGTTCTGGCTGGAACAAACCCTGTTTCAGACCCTGCAGTCGTGGCGCGCCCTGGAACCGCATCGGCGCCGACTGCACTTCTGGCGTGACCGGCAAAACAACGAAGTCGACTTCATCCTCGAACAGGACGGCAGCCTCGTCGCGCTCGAAATCAAGGCGGGCCGCCAGGTGACCCCGGATGACGCGACCGGAATCCGCGCATTCCGAAATTCCCTGAAGAACACACGCGCGGTGATTCGAGGCGTGGTGTTGCATGCCGGAAAAGCCCGTCCGCTGGATCATGACACCATCGCGCTACCGTGGGGATGGATGGTTCCCAAGCGGCGTCCCGCTGAAGAGAAAAGCTGAAAGCTGAAAGCTGAAAGGCGGATCAGGAAACGCGCGAAGCGAGGTAGGGCAGCGGCGTCTCGCTGAAGAGAAAAGCTGAAAGCTGAAAACTGAAAGCTGAAAGGCGGATCAGAAAATGCGCGAAGCGAGGTAGGGCAGCGGCGTCCCGCCGCGCCGCGGATCATGACGAATGCCACAGGGAATGCGCAGAAGCAGTGTGTGGGTGTTGTGGGTGTGTGTGGTCGAATGTCCCATCGATAGCGATTTCGATAGCGATTCCGATGTTGGAACCAGAGAAGAAGAAGAAAGAGCGTTGACTCCCGCTGAGGCGCGGAGGCGCAGAGGATGACAGAGAACGAGATCGGGACATGTGTGATCGAAGCAGCGATTGCGGTGCATCGCGAGCTTGGGCCGAGGCTGCTTGAGGAAGAACAGCCTCTGCGCCCCTGCGCCTCTGCGGGAGAAAAACAAGTTCCAACAACAGGCTGCTACGTCGCCGGGCGCATGGCAGTTCTGATGAGGTCGTTAATTCCTAATCCTAATCGTAATCGTAATCGTAATCCCCCACCCTTTGCCGATCCGGCTCGTAGACGGCTCCCGGCTCATGCACACGATCAGGGGATGTGCTACGGATCAATCCGACCAGCATGGAGACAATTCGAACAAGGAATGGACGTCGAAGCCCTGTCCAACTGGCCATGGACTGCCAGTCCCTTGGGCAGGGTCTCCAAGATCTCGTCTGCCCAAGCGACAAATCTGACCGACTTCTGATAAACAGTCAGCTTCTCATGATCAAAAACCGTTTTCATGGGTGACTTTTTATGATCACATGCAGGAGCAAAGCAAGATTACGATTACGATTACGATTATGATTACGATTAAGTAACCCTCATCAGAACGGCCATGCGCCCTACGTCGCCGGGATACCGTCGCCGTAGAGCCTTGACGATGGCCATACTCCCGTGGCCTCCCTTTTCAGCATTTCAGCTTTTCTCTGAGGTTATGCAAGAGCCTCACGTAGTTTATAGTGGACACTATCACACATTTTGTGCATGATACACGACATTATGAAACAAACGCCCAGATTGCCGAGTTCGGCGAACAAGATCCTGCCCGTGTTGGGTGAGCGCATCAAGCTGGCCCGACTGCGCCGCCGTTTGCGGGCAGAGTCGGTGGCAGAACGGGCAGGAATCAGTCGGTCGACGCTCTGGCAGATTGAAAGGGGAAATCCCCGCGTGGCGCTGGGCGCTTATTTTCTTGTCCTGTTTGTGCTGAATCTGGAGGGGGATCTGTCGCGCGTGGCCACGGATGATGTCTTGGGCCGCAAATTGCAGGATGCCGGACTTCCCGCGCGCAGCCGGTCGCCGCGTTTGAAAAAAGGGGTTTTGCCGTGAGCGCAACCACGAGGCAGGTTCGCGTCTATGCCGATTGGACGCAGTTGGGCGGTCCCCGTCGCATGGGACTTCTTTCCGCAGACCGGAACCGCGGCAAGGAGGTCTTTTCGTTTGCGTACGACGATGCCTGGCTGTCCGGTGGCGTCGCACAACAACTGGACCCTGACCTTGCGCTCTTTGAAGGGCGGCACTACCTGCGCGAGGGAAGGCCGAATTTCGGACTATTCCTCGATTCCTCGCCGGATCGGTGGGGGCGGCTGCTGATGCGGCGTCGGGAAGCGTGCTATGCCCGCCGCGAAGGACGTCTCGAAAGGCCGCTTTCCGAACTCGACTATCTGCTGGGGGTCTACGACGGCCAACGCATGGGGGCCCTCCGTTTTCAGGAGGACGGTCGTTCCGGCTTCTTGAACAGCGATGAGCATCTGGCGACCCCGCCGCTGACTTCGCTGCGCGAGTTGGAGCATGCCAGCCTCATGTTCGAAGCGGACGAGACGGGGCGTGACGACGACGCCTTGAAATGGATCAACCAACTTCTGGCACCGGGCTCCTCGCTGGGCGGCGCCAGGCCCAAAGCAGGTGTCGTGGACGATCAGGGCAGCCTCTGGATTGCGAAATTTCCGAGCCGGCGGGACGGGGTGGATGTCGGCGCATGGGAGGCCGTTGTCAATGAACTGGCCCGTTTGTCCGGACTGCGGGTCCCTGAGGGGAAGTTACAGCGGCTTACACAGCGCAGGCACACCTATTTGTCGCGGCGGTTCGACCGACTTCCGACAGGCGGGCGGATTCACTTTGCCTCGGCCATGACCCTTTTGGGATATGCGGATGGAACTGACGCGGCCTCAGGGGTCAGCTATCTGGAACTGGCCGAGTTCATCATGCGAAATGGCGTGGCGGTGGCCGAAGATCTCGCTGAGCTATGGCGAAGAATCGTCTTCAACATCTGTGTGAGCAACACCGACGACCATTTGCGGAATCATGGTTTCCTGTTGGCGCCCAACGAGGGGTGGACGCTGGCGCCTGCTTACGACATGAATCCGAACCCTCAGGGCTCAGGCTTGACGTTGAATATTGCCGGAAACGACAATCGTCTCGACCTGGCTTTGGCCATGGAGGTGACGGACTCATTCCGCCTGCCCCTCTCGGATGCCCAGGCACAGATGGCGGCGATCCGCGTCGCCGTTGGGCGATGGCGACAGGTAGCCGCACACAAGCGGATCTCAAAGGCCGAGCAGGATGAGATGGCGCCGGCGTTTCAAAGAGCATGAAAACGGAAAGCTGAAAGGCGGATCAGAAAAAGCGCGAAGCGAGGTAGGGCAGCGGCGTCTCGCCGCGCCGCGGATCATGACGAATGCCACAGGGAATGCGCGTGTGTGGGTCTGTGGGTGTGTGGGTGTGTGTGGGTGAGTGGGTGAGTGGGTGGGGTGTGAATCGGGGTCGGTATCGGTATCGGTATCGGGGTCGAAATTCCAGGTTTTCCGTCGATAGCGATAGCGATTTCGATCCCGATTTCGATGATTGCCATGATCCAGTGGACTGCCCTTTCAGCTTTTCAGCTTTTCAGCATTTCAGCTTGTGGGTTTACCGGCAAACTCGTCGTGGAACTGAAGACCGTAGATGCACTTGCCCCCATCCCCACTGCGCAGGTGATGTCCTATCTGGCGTGGGGGCGTCAGTTCCCTTCCGGCCTGACGCGCAGGCCGGCCTTCTTCGCAAGCTTGCGTTGCCGCTCGTCCAGCGAGATGAAGGCGCTGATTCTCAGGACGCGCGCCACGGCGACGTGCAGGCTGTCCAGCGTGCGGCAGAGGGTCTCGTGGGCGTATCGCTGGGAGAGTTGCTCCGCCGTCTGCCAGGCGCTCACCCAGTCGAGGGAGGGCCGGTTCAAGGTTCCCTGCTCGACATCGGCCGTGATGCTGGCCAGCGCCGCCCGAAGCTGGGCGTCGGTGATCTCCTTGCGGGCGGACTTCAGCCGGATCGCGTTGCGAACTTCATTCTCTTGAAGTTGCGTGAAAACGATGGGGCCGTCGTACTGCCGCACCCAAGCCGCCGCGTCGGAAGAGTTTGACTCAGGCACGTAGAGTTTGATGAGCACGCCTGAATCGAAATAGGCGCTCACCGCTCTCCTCGCATTTCATCGAACAGCGCGGAGGAATCGGGCGTGACCTTGGTTCCGAACTGCTTCCGGAGACGCGCCATGAAGTCGGGCAGAACGCGCTCGGTCTGGCTCGGAGGCGGCAGGATGCGGGCCACCACGCTTCGCCGTCGTTGCACGAGAACTTCCTCCCCGCTCTTCACCCATTCCAGGACCTGGCCGAACTCGTTATGGATCTGTCGAACCGTTGCTGTTTTCATGTGTCCCATTATCGGGGAACATGGAGGCGAAGTCAAACATCAAATAACTTAGCGCCATTCAAGTCTGTCCCTTATGGATCCGTCCGCTGGATCACGACACAATCGCGCTACCGTGGGGATGGATGGTTCCCAAGCGGCGTCTCGCTGAAGAGAAAAGCCCGCCGCGCGGCTTCGCCGCGAAGAAACGATGGGGTAACTGGAAATGAAAATCCGGGTTGTCTTTCGTCCTCGTCCTCGTCCTCGTCCTCGGAAATCGAGGACGACGACGACGACGACGAGGACGATCCCTCGCGGCAGCTTGAAGTTATGGACGAGATCGCATGGAAGAATCAAGCTGGCTCTCTGTGTTCTTTGCGCCGTGTCAGGGTCTTGTCAGGCTTCAGCTTTGGCTTGACGTAAAAGCAGCAATATGCTTTTATGTGTCCATGAAAACAACGGTTGTGCTTCCAGACGGGATCTTTCGTCGAGCCAAGGCTGAAACGGCCATGCGTGGCCGCACATTGCGGGCGTTCATTCTCGACGCCGTTGTGCATGAACTCGATGGCGCTTCACGCGACGCCTCCGTGCGACGCCGGGTGAAACTCCCGCTGGTTCGGTCGAGCCGTCCCGGATCTCTGAAAATCACGGCGGACACCATCGCGGAGGCCATGCTGACGGAGGACGTCCATGCACATACCTGACGTCAATGTGTGGCTGGCGCTTGTGTTCGAGGCGCATATGCACCATCGGTCGGCGGTCACGTGGTTCGACACGCTGGGTCCCAAGGACTGCGCGTTCTGCCGGTTTACGCAGCAGGGGTTCCTGCGGTTGTCCACAAACCAATCCGTAATGCGGGATGATGTCGTAACCCTGACCGAGGCATGGAAGAACTACGATGCTCTTTTGCGCGATGGGCGTGTCTTCTTTGCGGAGGAACCGGCCGACTTGGAGCGGCATTGGCGCCAACGCACACGCGGATGCGCTTATTCGCACCGAGTTTGGGGCGATGCCTATCTTGTGGCGTTCGCCGAGGCCGGCGGCTTCGTGAACGTGTCGTTCGACCAGGGATTCCTCGCCTATGGCGGCATCAAGGCTCTGGTCCTCCGCTGATACACAGGCTGGCGATCACGCGCACGGAGGGTGCTGGCAAAAGGCTGTTAGCAATTCCAATCCGCTCATGATGATTGGCAACTCGAGGATCGAGCACCAGAGGCTTTTGCCGAAGCGCCGCGGCCGTAGCATCACCGGAACCTTGTAGTGAGTGAGTGGGTGGGTTGTCGGGGTCGGGGTCGGGGTCGATTTTCCGTCGGTTTTATCGATACCGATACCGATACCGACCCCGACGCCGATGGCCCCATCTCCAGAAATAGAATGGTGATCGAGGGAATGCCCGTCCCTTTTCGCCATAACCCGAGTTGATACGGGTTCTTGCGGGGTTTCGGACCCATTACGACACGTGCTTCTGCGCGTAGCGCAGGATATTTTCCCTGCTTGCCAGGTATACCGGGATATTGAGCACGCAGCACCCTTCGCCGCAGGAGATGACCTCGAGGGGGGCGGCGGTCACCAGCACACCGATCGGTTGGCGCGTCGTCCGGAGGTAATCCGCCACGCCATCCGCGTGCCTTCGTTTGACGGCCAGGGTTGCTTTGCATTCGATCGGTATTTTCAGCCCCATTTCAACGGCGTCCATGACGAAGTCCACCTCCACGGCGCTCCCGGCGCTCTTTCGCCATGTGCCGATCTTTTTCTTGGCCGATCCCCCCTCCAGAAGATTCAGAAGAACCGCGTTTTCGAACAACCCTCCGAGCGGCGTCCGTAACGGCGGATCGAGCGTTCGCAACAGGGAGATTGCGGGAACGGCCAGACTGCGGTGGCGATTGACGACCCCCAAATCATGCAGATACCGCTTGGGAAGAAAGTCCGAGTGCTGCGGATCGATCGCCTGGGGCTGGACCTCGATGAGCAGGTGCCAGACGCTCAGGGCGGCAAACACCTGTTTCGCGGCGTACTTGGTCGTGTCCAGATGCGTGTATTTTGACGGACTGCCCACGTGATTGGCGATAGCCCGGATCGCCGACTCGAAAAGGGCAGGCTCATAATCCTCCTTGCGGGCAAAGTCGTCTTGCAGTGTCCCGACGATCTCGTCGATCACAGGCTCCGCCGCTTCGCCGGCCGCCAGCGCTTTTACGGCTTCCGGGTATCCTCCGGCATGTAGGTAGCGGTCGTAGAACTGCAGCACGTGTTCATGCCGGGAGGGCGGGATCGACTCGGGCGTCGTGGCCACAAAGTCGGCCAGCTCGGTTTCGCTCAGGCACCGCAGGAACTCCGGAAAACTGAACGGAAGCACGCACAGGCTTTTCGTTCGGCCAACCGGAATCCGAACATCCTTCCCGAAAAGACGATGCATGGAGGAACCGGTCAGCACGACACGGACCCCGCGCCAGTCCTCCTTGAACGACTTCACGTACCGGGCAAGCACCGGGCACTCCTGGGCTTCATCAATGAAGAGAATGCTGCCGTTCTCCTTGAGCCCGCACTGATCCCGCAGCAGCAACCTGAAATCTTCGAAATCCGCCGTCTTGTCGATCAAGCGGGCAATCTTCCGGTCTTTTTCCAGATCGATGGCGACCTTCGGACACTCCATTTCCGCCAACACCTGTTTGACCAGGGTGGATTTGCCTACCTGCCGCGCACCTTCCACCAGGACTACATCGCGATGCCGGGGGGCGGACAGCAGGCCTGCAAGAACCGGATGGATGTCTCGTTTCATTAAGAGAGTTTCCCAAAAATGACTGGTTTTGTCAAATAGATTTCCGCAACCGGGCGCATGGCAGTTCTGATGAGGGTTACTTAATCGTAATCGTAATCGTAATCTACTGGTGGAGAACGGATTACGATTAGGATTAGGATTATGATCAGAAGCAGCGCTTAACTTAGCGCCATTCAGGCCTGTCCCTTATGGATTGTTTCGCCATGCGGGCCAAGCCCGGATTGTCCCAACCCCCACGGTTCGACGAAGCCGTTCGACGAAGCGTATCCGACGATGAGTGCGACAAAGCCGGGCGACGAAGTGTCTGTCCGGTCCGCAGGCTACACGTTGTCGCTCCACTTCGTCCCCACACTTCGTCGTTTACGCTTCGTCCCCACACTTCGTCGAATCAGTCTTCCCGTGCGAACGTCCGGCTGAAGTCGGTACTCCGACGAATCGCGCCGGAGAACCCTTCGCCAAGAAAAGGGCGGGCCAGGCTCTCGCCCGACCCGCCCCTCACCGTGTCGTCAGTCTCTCGTCCATAACTTCAATCTTGAAGTTGCTTTGAAAATCGTCACAACATTCTGATTCAGTTACCCTTACGTATGTTCCCGCTCTGCGGGCGGCTGGCTTTTCTCTTCAGCTTTTCTCCTCCGGCCTGTCCCTTGTCAGGCCTTTGCCTTTATGGGCCCACGCGATCTATTTGCGTTCGTTCTGGAACTGTTTTCGAAGCAATCGGTCTGTCTGGCCGGCCAGGTAGAGCGGCAGGGATAGGAGCGTGAAGGCGATCTCGTTTACGCCGGTCTTGTCGCCGATATCCATCGAAAACGAACCCAACGAGGGGCGGTCCATGTTGAAACGCAGGGCAAACGTCCGCTTCTTCTCGGACAAGAACCGCTGAATGGATTTGAGGCTTCCGGAGGTGCCTGCCTTGACCTCCACGGGAATGACATGGCTTTCGTGCGCATACAGATAGTCCACCTCCGCATTGGCATTCTTTGACTCGCGGTGCCAATAGAATAAGGGTCTCTCCTGAAAGGTGGGCGCCAAGGCGTGAAGCTCCTGCCCGATGAACTGTTCGGCGAGTCTGCCCTCGTGCGCGCCAAGCAGGTCCGTCGCATCCGGCAGATGCAGGCCGCACATGTTGTTGCAGAGGCCAATGTCCAGCAGCAGCGGCTTAAAGTGGCGCTCAGACGCTTCTGCGTCGAGCGGAACTCCATTCGCCGAACTGTGTCGCACGAGTGTCAGGATCCGGCTGAGTTCGAGCAGTTCCAGCGCCGTGCGCAAGGCGTCCGCGCGCGCTTCGCGGCTGATGTTCACGTAGCGCACCTTCTGGCCGATGCTCCGCGAAGCGTGGCGCACGACCTGGCGCATCTGTCGCTGTTGCGCACGCGTGCCATACTTGGCGAAATCGTCCTGCAACGTCGTGACGATGGATGCCAGTGTGCGTTGGGCTTCGAGCATGTCACGGCGTTCCGCATACGCCGCGACCACGGCCGGCATGCCGCCGACGAAGAAATAGACCCGGAGAAGCTCGCGTAAACGGGCATGCGCGGCTTCCCCGAATTCAGCGCCAACCTCGTACTGTTCCAGATGATCGACCAGCGCGTTTTCGCCTAGGGCAGATAAGAACTCCTGGAATGTAAGGGGATTCAGATGCACGTATTCGATGCGCCCCACCGGCATGGAATGCTTGAACTCCCGAAGGGCAAAATCCAGAAGGGAACCCGCCGCGATGACATGCAAACCAGGTAGTTCTTCATGGAAATACCGAAGCGCGCTGATCGCCTGGGGACATGCTTGGATCTCATCCAGGAATAAGAGCGTCTTGTCCGGCACAATGGGCTGATTGAAATACAGGCTCAATTCCTGAACAATCCGTTTGGCATCCATGCGGTTAAATAGCGCGTGCAGATCATCTTTCTGTTCCAGATTCACCGTCAGAACAGAGTCAAAACAGCTCCTGCCAACTGTTTCCACGAGGTAGGTTTTACCAACCTGCCGGGCCCCGCGCACAATCAGAGGCTTTCTGCCGATCCTGGTTTTCCACAAGACTAATTCATTTTCAGCCGTTCTTTTCATAGCGTCTCCATTGGAATAAATCACGCTAGTTGATCAAACATGATTGGATAATATCATATATTATGCTTCGTGCAAGCGAAAATATGAATCCCCGTTGACCTTCGATGAGAGCATGTCCAGATCGGCGGTGAATGCAAGGCCCGTCCCGAATGGCGCTAAGTTAAGGGTCTATTGCCTTCTCTTCTCAAGGTCATCTGGGGACACGTGGGGGTTTAAACGACGAGGTGTGGGACGAAGTGTAAACGACGACGTGTGGGACGAGGTGTAGGGACGAAGTGTTGAGCGAGCGTTGGCCAGACACGTCGTCGCCGGTCTTCGTCGCACACGTCGTCGTTTACGCTTCGTCGAACGGCTTCGTCGGACGTTCGAGTCACGAGGAAATGCAGGCAAGTCCTGACGGCGGGGCCGTGAACGGTTACCCAGATTCAAACGACCCGATCACGGCCTCCTGCCCCATCCGGGTCTTCCGCGGGCTTTCAATCACGCCATTCAAGTCTGTCCCTTATGGATTGTGAGTTGCCGCAAAAAAACGCAAGGAGCTCAAAGAAACTGCCTGTTTTGCGTTCTTTGCGTTCTTTCGCGGCCATTCTGCAAAAGCTTATTTCCAGTCCATACCGCCATCGCGGTATTATTGGTGTTTCTCGTTGACGCCGCTACGATTACAGGTTATTATTACCGCCATGACAGGTCAAAGCGTCCATATCTTATCCATGCAGGGATCTCCAGAAATTGGTGCCGTGATTCGTTATCATAGGCGGCGAAGCGGCTTGAGCCAAAGCGAACTCGCCGCCTTGGCGGGTATCGGCAAAACATCCGTCTTCGACATCGAAAAAGGCAAGTCAACGGTACGCCTGGCTACGCTCATGGCCGTTTTGCGCGCCCTCAATATCGTGCTGACCCTCGCAAGCCCGCTGATGGCGGAGTGCTTGCAAGCCATTCAATCCCACCCGAACACAACTCAGGGGAAGGATCCATCATGAGGCGCGCACGGGTTGACGTCATGGGGCAGCGGGCCGGTGTGCTGGAAGAGCCGGCGCCGGGCCGGTATGTGTTTCGTTACGATGACGCTTATTCGGGACCGCCGGTGTCGTTGTCGCTGCCCGTTTCAGAACGCGCGTTCGTCTTTGAGGTCTTTCCGCCTTTCTTCGAGGGGTTATTGCCGGAAGGCGCGATGCTGGAGGGCTTGTTGCGCCAGTGCAAGATAGACCGCACCGATCTTTTCGGACAGCTTCTGGCTGTTGGCGGCGACATGGTTGGCGCGGTCACGGTCACCGGGGAGGATCACGCGTGAACCGGTGTCCCATCACCTACCGCTCCTGCCCGGCTGACGAGCGCTATTCGTCGGCCGGATTGCGCCTGCTGTCGCCGAATCTCAAGCAGTTGCTGGATTTTCCCTACGATGCCCGGCAACAGCGCCGCGAAGCGGTCATCCACGCCGCGAAGATGTCCATCCAGGGCGTCCAACCGAAGCTGAGTGTCCGCCTCAACGCGAAAGCGGGGCTGTTCGAAATCGTGGATTGCGGCGGGCGCTATGTGATCAAGCCGCAACACGATGTGTATCCTCATCTTCCGGAGAACGAAGGCCTCACCCTGCATCTGGCCGGCCTGTGCGGGATTGATGTGCCGCTCAGCGGACTCGTGCGCTGCGCCGACGGTTCATGGTCCTACTTCATCCGCCGCTTCGACCGTGTCGGCCACAACGGCAAGCTGGCGGTCGAGGATTTTGCCCAGCTCGCGGGACTGAGCCGGGAAACGAAGTACGACTTCAGCATGGAGCGGATCGTGAAGATCCTGGATGCCTACTGCACGTTCCCCGCCATAGAGAAAGTGAGCCTGTTCAAGCGGTGCCTGTTCAATTTCATCGTCGGCAACGAAGACATGCATGTCAAGAATTTCTCCCTGATCACCCGCGATGGAAAAGTCGGGCTGGCTCCGGCGTACGACGCTCTCAGCACGACCGTCGCCTTCCTGAGCATCGGCAAACGCCCCGATCAGATCGAGGAGATCGCCCTGCCGCTTCAAGGCAAGAAACGCGGCCTCACGCGCAACACCTGGGTCGACTACTTCGCCCACGAGCGGCTCGCCCTTCCCGACAAGATCATCGGGAAGGTTCTGGCCGACATTCAGTCCGCCGTCCCCGTGTGGAAGACCTGCCTGGCAGAATCCTTTCTTCCGCCCGAACACCAGACGCTCTATGCCCGTCTCCTGGACCAGCGCTTGACGGTCATGGGCATCGCCTAAGGTGAAGGCGCGAAGCGAGGTAGGGCAGCGGCGTCTCGCTGAAGAGAAAAGCTGAAAGCTGAAAACTGAAAGCTGAAAGCTGAAAGGCGGATCAGAAAATGCGCGAAGCGAGGTAGGGCAGCGGCGTCTCGCCGCGCCGCAGATCATGACGAATGCCACAGGAAACGCGCGAAGCGAGGTAGGGCAGCGGCGTCTCGCCGCGCCGCGGATCATGACGAATGCCACAGGGAATGCGCAGAAGCGAGGTAGGGCAGCGGCGTCCCGCCGCGCCGCAGATCATGACGAATGCCACAGGGAATGCGCAGAAGCAGTGTGTGGGTGTTGTGGGTGTGTGTGGTCGAATGTCCCGTCGATAGCGATTTCGATAGCGATTCCGATGTTGGAACCAGAGAAGAGAAGAAAGAGCGTTGACTCCCGCTGAGGCGCGGAGGCGCAGAGGATGACAGAGAACGAGATCGGGACGCGTGTGATCGAAGCGGCGATTGCGGTGCATCGCGAGCTTGGGCCGGGGCTGCTTGAGGAAGAACAGCCTCTGCGCCCCTGCGCCTCTGCGGGAGAAAAACAAGTTCCAACAACAGGCTGCTACGTCGCCGGGATACCGTCGCCGTAGAGCCTTGACGATGGCCATACTCCCGTGAGGCGCTTGCAGAACCCCTGCAAGCGCCGGTTTCAGGTTTCAGTGTTCAGGTTTCAGGAAGACGCAATACTGTGTGGTTGCAGGCGTTTCTTCCTGACACCCGAAACCTGACACCTGAACACTCCTCTTGCAAAACGGGGTTTTGCAAGAGGCTCCCGTGGCCTCCCTTTTCAGCATTTCAGCATTTCAGCTTTCAGTTTTTCTCCTCCGGCGGGAACGTCGCGCCACGCTGGCGTGGCGGGTCGAGGTCACCCTAGAAGAGCTCGCTCTTATGGCCCCGTCTCCAGCGCCTCAGCGCACAAGCGATGGGCTTGGCCGATCAGATAGAATGGCAGTGACAACAGGCGGAAAGGCCTGGGTTTACCATCCACCCGGGGCGTTCGTGTATCGAGCAGCGAAGGCACGTCGCTGTTGAAGCGCAGACCGAAGTCGCGATTCTTCTCCGACAGGAAAAGCTGGAGCGACTTGAGCCTTCCCGTGGCGCCGGCTTTGACTTCGACCGGAATCACGTGCGGACCGTGCGCTACCAGATAGTCCACTTCCGCGCTGGAATTCGGCTTGTCGCGCATCCAACAGTGCAGCGACGGTTCCTCGTAAAAGGCCCCACTCAGGAGCAGGTGCTGTCCGACCAGTTGCTCGCAGACCGCTCCGGCGTTGACCAGCAGCGGATCTCCCGCTTTCTCGACATCCAGCACGCGAAGACCGCATGCGCGGCAAAGCAGTCCGACGTCGAGGAACAGCGCCTTGAAGGTACGGTCATCGGCCTCCGCCCCCAGCGGGACGCCGTTGCCGTGGCTGTGTCTGACCTTGTGCGCCACGCGCGCCAGACAGAGGAGATCAAACGCGGCGCCGAGATCCCTCGATCGCTCTTCGGGATCGACATGGCTGAACATGAATTTGCGTCCGACCAATTGCGGAAGCTTGGAGAATATCTTTTCGACCCGTCGGTGCTGGACCTTGGATGCGTACTTGAAAAAGTCGTCGCGATAGGTGGAAAGAATACTCTGCTGGACCTGTTCGCACTCCTGAAAGGAGGTGTTCTGCGCGAAAGCCGCCACGGCCTCCGGCATTCCGCCCACGACACAATACCGGCGCACCAGATTCATCAGATCCTGATGCAGACCATCCGGAATGGGATCGGACAAAGCAAAACGAGCCAGCCACTGCTGGAGTTTTTCGCGACCGATCGCCTGCAGGAACTCTTCGAAGGTCATGGGCCCCAGATGCAGGTATTCGATCCGGCCGACCGGCATGGAGAACGAATGTTCGCGAAGCACGAATTCCAGCAGCGACCCCGCCGCAATGACGTGCAGGTCCGGCGTCTCGTCATGAAAATAGCGCAGCGCGGCAAACACCTCAGGCGCCGCTTGTATCTCGTCAAGGAAAAGGAGCGTCTTCCCCGGCTTGATCGGCGCATTGAACCGGGCTTCAATCAGTGGCAGGATGGCCCGGGGTGTCTTGGATGCAAAAAAGGAGGCCACGTCCGGCATCTGCTCGAAATTGATCTCCACAAGGTTCCCGAAGCATTCGTTGGCCAACTGCCTCACGAGAAATGACTTGCCGACCTGTCTGGCCCCCCGGATGACCAGCGGTTTGCGGTTCTGACGACGCCTCCAGTCCGTCACGTAGGTCAAAGCTGATCGATGCATATTTCCTCCACTATTGTCCTTAAACGCGCCATATATTATCCACTTTATGGCTAAAACACAAGGTGATTATGGTCATCTGTGGACAGAGAAGGGGCGTCTCGAAAGCTGAAAGGCGCTGACGCGAGAGATCAGGAAACGCGCGAAGCGAGGTAGGGCAGCGGCGTCCCGCCGCGCCGCAGATCATGACGAATGCCACAGGGCATGCGCGGAAGCAGTGTGTGGGTGTGTGGGTGTGTGGGTTGTCGGTATCGGTATCGGTATCGGGGTCGAGATTCTAGGTTCCTCCATCGATAGCGATTTCGATCCCGATTTCGATAATGGCCTTGATCCCGTGGCCTGCGGCGCGGCGGGGACGCCGTCGCTCCGCTACTCTTACCCCGCTACCCCACACCTTCGAGTAAGGGTTGCGGGCACAGATCCCCTGTCCCCGAGACTTGTCCCCGAGACTCGTGAACCCTGATGCTCTGCTCGTGCAGGGGTTCTGACGACTACCTCAACAAGATCACCGTGCCACGAGGCGCATCGGGGACCTGGGTCTGCAGTACGCCGCTACCGGTTATGAAATAGGTGGTATTGACGACGTCCGCGCCGCTGCCGGTTCCGCCATAGGTCGCGCCTCCAGCCTGCTTCTCTCCGCCAAGCCAGAGTTCCGCGACCCTATTCGTGCCAACGAAGTCCAGGTGGCTGGTGCCGCTGGCGTTGATGTTAAGCACGGTGGTCGTCGGCAAACTGTTGGTGGTTTTCAACGTCAGCCTGCCCGCGTTGATGGTCGTGTCGCCGCTGTAGGTGTTCGCGTCGTCCAAAATGAGAATGCCGTCCCCGTCCTTGACGATCCCGCCGCTGCCTTCGACCGCACCGTCGAACCGAACCCAGTCCGATGTCGGCAGGTTCACCGTGAGCGTGGGGGTTGCCGATCCCAGCGTCACGGTGTTGCTGAATGTCAACGATCCTGTGTAGGTTGCCGCCGCGCCAAAAACCGTGTTGCTGTTGATCGTCACCGCGTTCAGAATCCTGCGGTCGGTCGCAGTTAAGGTCATCAGCGCGCCGCCATTGAGAATCAGCGTGCCTTTTCCGAACGGGCCGCTGGTAATAGAGGCCGTTGTGCCGGCAGATGACATGTCCACCCGACTCGTTCCGGCGTTGAGCACTGTGGGACCGGAGTAGGTGCTTGCCGAATCGAGCCGCAGGATGGAACCGGGGCCGTTGTTCGTAACACCTGTGACATTGTCACCAATCGTACCTAGATCCGCAGTATTCGCGTTATCGCCTCGAATAGTAATCGCGCCAATGGGGTTCACCGCACCCATCGTAATGCCTACAGCTTGGGGATTCAGGTCCAAACTGCCCGTGCCCGTAACGCCACCGTTAAGCGTTAACGTATTCCCACTCTGACCTCTGATGGTCAAATCGTGCGAGTTAAGCGTGATTAACCCGCTGAATGTACGCGGATCATTAGCGCAGCTTTGGACGATTGACGCTCTTCCGGGGTTGTTCGCCTCCACTGTGATGGGACTCACAAAAGTTCCGTTATTGGCCCCCCCGGAAACAGTCAACTGTGTATCGTTGCTCTCACTGCCGGCTGCGAGCGTGACCGGCCCGGTGCCCCAGGACTGGTAGAAGGTATCATTGGCGCTTTGCACCTGTCCCTTCATGATGATGACCGCGCCGGTAAAAGAATTGTTGTTCGCACCAGAGTACCATTTCGAACTTCCGTTCTGCACCAGGCGATGCACGTTGGTGCCGAGAAGGCCGGAGAATTCGGTGCGACCGCTGCCGCTGCCGGAATTGGTGATGCAGCCAAAGGTGTTTATGTTGCCAGAAATCGTGACTTGGCCATCGGTGCTGGTATCGTTCTGCAACGTGAGGTTGCCGGTATTCGTTATTGCTCCCGACACCGTAATCTTTCCGCCAGTGGTTTTCACCGTGATATCGCCGGTATTCGTTATTGCGCCCGATACCGTCATCGCTCCGTTAGTGGTTACCAGAGTGAAATCGCCCGTGCCGCCGATGGCACCGGACAAAGTGAGCCCGCCACTGGCAGTATTCGAAACACAGCCTAACCCCGCCTGCGGCTTCCGTGAAAACTGATCCACAGAAAGCCTATTCCAACTCAACTCGTCGGGCAGTTTACAAGACCGATGACGAATAGACAATCTTTTTTTCAATTCTGAATTCTGAAACCGGCGGTTTTGCAAGCGCCTCAGAGATTAGAGTTGCCGGGCCTCGGGCTTCATGTCGCGCGACATCAGGGCCTCGACCGAGTCGCGGGGGGATGCGCCCTCGTGGCACCACCTGCAGACCTGCTCGGCGATGGGGACGTCGACGCCGCACGCGCGGGCGGCGTCGCGGACGGCTTTGGCGTTCCAGACCCCTTCGGCGACCATCTGCATGCTGGCGAGGATCGCGCCGATGGACTCGCCCCGGCCCAAACGCTCGCCGACGGAATGGTTGCGGCTGTGACGGCTGGTGCAGGTGACGATCAGGTCGCCGACGCCGCTCAGCCCCGCGAAGGTCTCGGGGCGCGCGCCCAGAGCGCACCCGAGACGGGTCATTTCCGCCAGGCCGCGGGTGATGATCGCCGCCCGGGTGTTGTCGCCAAAGCCCAGCCCGTCGGAGGCGCCGACGGCGATGGCGATGACGTTCTTGATGGCGCCTCCGAGTTCGACCCCCAGCGAGTCGGTGGAGGTGTAGACGCGGAAACGCGGGCCATTGAACAACACCTGTATCGTCCGCGCGAGCGCCTCTTCGGTCGCGGCTGCGACGACGGCGGTCGGTATGCCGCGGGCGACCTCCTCGGCGTGGCTGGGCCCCGAGAGAACGGCCACGGAGGGGAGGGCCAGCACCTCGGCCGCGATCTCGCTCATGCGGCGGTGGGTCGTTTCGCACAGTCCCTTGGTGAGGCTCACCACCGGCGTGCCGATGGGGATCAGGCCCGTGAACCGGGCGCAGACGTCGCGATAGAATCGGGAGGGGACGGCCAGAACCACGCAGTCGGCCCGGACGGCGGCTCGAACCGGATCGGCGGTCCAGATCAGCGTGCCGGGCAACGCGACGCCGGGGAGGAATCGGACGTTCTCCCCCCGGCTCCTGATCTCAGCGAGCCCGTCTTCAAACGGCCCCCAGAGTGTGACGGTGTGGCCGTACCCGTTGAGCACTAATCCGATGGCTGTGCCCCAGCCGCCGTCGCCGATGATGGTGATGTTCATGCGGAGGCCTTTTTGTTGAAGCTGAACCGGGACTCGGTGCCCGCGCGCAGACGGGCGATGTTGGCGCGATGCTTCCAGACGACCAGCGCGGCGAGGCCGCTCAGAACCGCCGGGAACCAGACGCCCGCGCCGTCGCCGGGCGGCAACAGCCAGACCACCACGCCCAGCACGACGGCCGCGGTGATCGATGCGACCGAGACATACCGTGTCGTGAGAAACGTGACCAGCCAAGCCGCAAAGGCGATGCCGACGCCGATCGGAGTCAGCCCGATCAGCATCCCCGCGCTGGTGGCCACCCCCTTGCCGCCTTTGAACCCGAGAAAACAGGTCCAGTTGTGGCCGATGACGGCCAGGCAGCCGCACACGAGGCGAAGCGGAATCACCGGCGTGCTGTCGGGCAGGTGCGCCAGGAACAACCACGGGATCAGCCGGGCGCCGCAGACCCCTTTGGCCACATCGAGCGCGAAGGTGAGAATGCCCAGCGGCTTGCTCACCGCGCGGAAGACATTGGTCGCGCCGATGTTGCCGCTGCCCACCGTGCGGATGTCAACCCCGCGGCACCGGGCGATTAGAAAACCGAACGGCAACGACCCGAGCAGATAGGCCAGCGCGCCGGCGAGTGTCCAAAGCAAAAGGATGGAAGGATGCATGGCTGCGGATTATAGCGAATACGGGGGGAGATGCTCAACATTAGAATTGTTCGTTTTGCAAGCGCGGGCGCATGGCAGTTCTGATGAGGGTTACTTAATCGTAATCATAATCGTAATCTTGCTTTGCTGCTGCATGTGATCATAAAATGTCACCCATGAAAACGGTTTTTGATCATGAGAAGCTGACTGTTTATCAGGAGTCGGTCAGTCAAGAAGCTGCTTGCGCAGGCTGAACCGGGAAAAGAGATCCTCGTTCGAATTGTCTCCATGCTGGTCGGATTGATCCGTAGCACATCCCCTGATCGTGTGCATGAGCCGGGAGCCGTCTACGAGCCGGATCGGCAAAGGGCGGGGGATTAAGATTACGATTACGATTAGGAATTAACGACCTCATCAGAACTGCCATGCGCCCTGCAAGCGCCTCTATTGTCTTTCGCTCCGGTTTGTGCTATCGTGTCGCCATGTTTCTCCCCGACATACCCGGGCTGGAGTCGTTTGACACGATTTCGCAGACCAGCACCACCGCCACGTGGCGCGCCTACCAGCGTTCGCTCGACCGGCATGTGATGGTCAAGGCGCTGCTCCCCGAAGCCGCCTCGGATCCCCGGCAGGTCGAACAGTTTGTCTCGGTGTTCCGCGCCATCGCCCGTATCAAGGCGGATGCGTTCTGCCAGATTTTTGACGTGTGCAGCACGCATGACATTCATTATGTGGTCATGGAAGATGTGGCCGGGCAGGTCCTTTCGGATCGGATTCAGGCCACTCAGCGCGGTTCGGTGAGTCAGATGCTCCGGTATGCGCTTGATCTGGCAGACGCGCTCGACAAGGCGTGGACCCATGACCGGCTCGTGCACCGCAACCTCAAGCCCACGGCGATACGCATCACCCCGGCGGGCACGGCCAAGCTGACCGACTTCGGCATGGCCACGCTGATGACGCTCGGCGGCGAAACCGGACCGCGCGATGAGGACACGGTTGTCGGCACGCCCAATTTCCTCGCGCCCGAACAGATTACCCGTTCTCGCCCGGTCGACAGCCGTGCCGACATGTACGCGCTGGGCATGATTCTCTATTATGGGCTCACCGGCCAGCTTCCTTTTGGCGACCAGGCGCCGGACCAGGTGCTGCAAAGCCAGCTTGAGGCCAGGCTGCCCAGCCTGCGGAATGTCCGGCCGGACACCCCGTTCTCGGTATGCGCCCTGATCGAACGGATGCTCATGAAGGATCCGGATAACCGCTATCCGTCCTGGGGCGAGGTCATTGCCGACATCACCCGTCTGTTGGAGGGCAAGCCGATCCGGCGCAGCCCGCTCCTGGGGACCGGGGTTTCGACCCTCGCATCGTCAATAGTCGCGCCGGCTTCTGGAGCTCCGGCTTTTCGATCGTCCGGCCATCGTGGCCTCCGCACCTGGGGTTTCTCCCGCTTCGCCCTCTGGCTGCTCCTGCTGCTCTGGTTCGCCGCGCTGGGCAACGACCGTCTCGGCGACCCTGCGGGGCTTTACCCGTTCCTGCAACACGCGTTCGTCGGGCGCATCCCAGCCACTCCATCCCGTTCAGAACGCAAGCCGGCGGACCCGCATCCCGATCCCGAAGTCCGCATCACGCAGCCC
Organism: Lentisphaerota bacterium; assembly: GCA_016873675.1. Taxonomy (NCBI): domain Bacteria; kingdom Pseudomonadati; phylum Lentisphaerota; species Lentisphaerota bacterium. The sequence goes on from VGWG01000023.1 coordinate 23,710, forward strand.
GAAGTCGCGCCCCGGCCCGAAGTCGCGCCCCGGCCCCAACCGCAGCCTGTCGCCCCCCCCCCGCCGACGATTCGCATCTTTGAAACGCGCTCGACCGACGCTCCGCCCGATGCCGCGCTCCACCGTGCGCTTGCCGATGCGTATAAGACCGGGGGCGCCGCCGCGATGCAGACCCTCATCACCACCCGGCTCGCGGCAGGTCACACGCACTTCGGATTCAAAGCCTTGAAAGACGCCATCGCCGCCGTCGAGCCCTTCGATCGCCTCGCGGTTCGCGCCATCGAACAGGCGATCGACACGGAGATGGATCTGATCTTTCAAGGCAAGAAACGCCTGGTGATGCCGAAGGCGGTCGCCCATGGAGAGGTGATCTTCTATTTCGCCGAGCAGAAACGCCACGTCACGGTCAAGATCGCCAGCATTTCCGATGCCGAAATCATTCGCCTGCTCGGCCCCCGCCTCTCACCCCAACAGGCCGCCTCGGTCTGCCTCCGCCTGCTGGAGACCGGCAACCGCGCGGAGGCCCGCGCCCATGCCGCCGCCGCCGGATCGCTCGCACCCGTCCTGGCCCTCCTCGCCGCCGATGAACCGGGATCAGCCGATTGAACGGCCCTTTCACAGGAGCGCCGACATGTCAGCAGTTACCGACGCCATCCGCCAGCGTGCCGCGTTTCTCCGCGGGGAGATCGCCCGGCATGACCGGCTCTATTATGTGGAGGCCCGGCCGGAGATCGGCGACGCGGATTATGACAGTCTGTACCGTGAGCTGGAGACGCTCGAACGCCGGCACCCCGAACTCGACGATCCCGCCTCGCCGACCCGCCGCGTGGGCGGCGCGCCGCTTGAGAACGGCTTCACGCCGGTCCGCCATGACCCTCCGATGATGAGTCTGGACAAGGCCCACTCCAAGACCGAGCTGCTCGATTTCGATTTCTTCATCCGCCGCCAGTTTCCCGATTTCACCCCGGCGTATGTCGTCGAACCCAAGGTTGACGGCGTGGCCTTCAGCCTCCTCTACCGCAACGGCCGGCTCGAACGCGCCGCCACCCGCGGCAACGGCGAGGTCGGCGACGACATCACCGCCAACGTCCGAACGATCCGTTCGATCCCTCTGACGCTGCCCACCGCTGCGGCCGCCGTCGAGCTACGCGGGGAGGTCTTCATGCCCCGCCAGGGCTTCCTCGATCTCGTCGCCCGCCAGGAGGCGGAGGGTGCCGAACCCTTCATGAACCCGCGCAACGCGGCCGCCGGATCGCTCAAGCAGCTCGATTCGCGCGTCACCGCCACACGGCCGCTGGACGCCATGATCTACGCCACCGGCGCGCTGGATGGCGTCGCCTTCCCCACGCACCAGACGTTTGTTGACACGCTCCACGCCTGGGGCGTCAAGACCCTCCCCTGGCACCGCATGTGCGCCGATATCCCCGAGGTGTTCGCCGCGATCGACGCCCTGGAGCGGCAGCGTCACGAGTTCCCCTTCGAGATCGACGGCGCGGTCGTCAAGCTCGCCGACCGCACCCGGTATGACGCGCTCGGCGCGACCGCGCGGAGCCCCCGCTGGGCCCGGGCCTACAAATACGCCCCCGAGCGGACCGAGACGGTCGTCACCGCCATCACCGTGCAGGTCGGTCGCACCGGCGTCCTCACCCCCGTCGCCGAGCTCCGGCCGGTGCTGCTCGCCGGCTCGCAGATCAGCCGCGCCACCCTGCACAACGCCGATGAGATCGCCCGCAAGGACATCCGGATCGGCGACGCCGTCTGGATCGTCAAGGCCGGCGACGTGATTCCGGCTGTGGAGTCGGTGATTACAGAAAAGCGTACCGGCGCGGAAACGCCCTTTGTTATGCCCGGCGCATGCCCCGCCTGCAACGGCCCGGTGGTCCGGCTCGCGGGCGAGGTCGCCCTCCGCTGCGCCAACCCCGCCTGCCCCGCGCAACTCGTCTGCCGCCTCGACCACTTTGCCGGCCGCGACGCGCTCGACATCGAGCGCCTGGGCGGCGTGGTGGCCGACGCGCTTGTCCGGCGCGGGCTGGTCGCCACCCCCTTCGACCTCTTCCGGTTGAAGCGCGACGATCTCGTCGCCCTCGATCTTGGCGAAGCGGGCAAGAGCCGCCTCTTCGGCGCCAAGAACGCCGATCGCGTGTTGACGGCCATTGCGTCCGCCCGCGTGCTCCCCCTCCACCGCTGGCTGTTCGCCCTCGGCATCCCGCAGATCGGCGCGACCGTCGCCGAAGCCGTCGCAGCCTGCCACGCGCGCTTCTCCGACCTCGCCGCCTCGCAGCTCCTGCGCGATGTCGTCGGCCTCTACGATGCGCTTGCCGAAGCGCAGCAAGCCAACCCGCGCGGCGCCGCCAACCGCAAGCGGGATGACGCCGGGCGCGCTGAGCGGCAACGCCGCTTCGATGCGGCCTGCGCGCGCGTCGAAAACCTGGGCGAGTCGCTCGTCGCCGCGGGCGCCGCCCGACGCGCCGCCGAGGCCTCGCGCCCCGCTAAATTCACCACCACGGTGAAGGAAGAGGCCGCCCGCGCGCTCGTCCTCTTCTTCGAATCCGAAGCCGGTCGCGCCGCCGCTGCCACCCTCGCCGCGCTGGGGATCGATCCCGTCCGAGCCCCTGCATCCGCAGCCGCAGCGGAAGGCCCTCTCGCCGGCGCGACCGTGGTCATCACCGGCACGCTGTCCGCGCCACGCCAGAGCGTTGCCAGCCGAATCAAGGCCGCCGGCGGCCGCGTGACCGACACCGTCACCTCGTCAACCACCTTCCTGCTGGCGGGCGACGCCCCGGGCGGCGCCAAACACAGCCAAGCGCTCACCCTCGGCATCCCGATCCTCTCCGAATCCGACCTGGAGGCGCGCCTGCTCACCACACCCGCCCCGGCTCCCGCCGTGCCCTCCGGCCTCAACCAGGGGGAATTGTTCTGAGCCAGCCATTCTAATGAGCCGCGCGCGCTACGGCGCGGGCTGGGAGGCAGGGGCTTTTTCCAGGCGGGCCAAGGCGGCGGTGCCAGCGCGCTGAAGTCGGGTACCGGAGGAGGATGCGGCGGCCTCGAAGGCGGGACGGCTTTCTTCATCGCTCCACTGGCTCAAAGCCACAATCGCGGCGATTCGGATGATTTCGTTGGTGGCGTGGGCGTAGGGACGAATGAGGGGGATCAGCTCACGCATGTTCTTGTCCTGCGCGAGACGTATGGCGAGGTCGCGCACCTCGTCGGCTCCCGGCCCGGTATCGGCAAGCATGTCCCGCACCTTCTCCAGCACGGCGGAGTCGTCATGACGGGCCAGGACGAGCAGGGCTTCGCGGCGGACTTTGATGTGCCGATCCGTCAGCAAGGTCCGCAGCCGGTCGGCCAGAACCCGCCGGTCGCCGGGGTGCTTGTCGTCAAGGAGCAGGTTGCCCACATGCTGGACAGCCCAGCTTCGGAAGCGCTCCTTCTCAGCGGGGTTTTCCAGGACCTTGAGCAGACACGCATCCAACGGAGCGTAGCCGGACCGGAGCAGCAGACTCGCAATTTCATGCCGAACCGTATCGTCCTCTGCCGGATCGCCCAATAGTTGCGCCAGCGTCTCCAGATCCCGTGCATCCTTGACCTCCGTCATCTCCCCGCTGGCCAACCCATGAACGCGCTCTTCGCCCGGCAGGCTCCGGTCCACCAAAGCAGCCAAGCCCGGTGAAAACACAACGGCCGGAACGTAAGGCGAGCCAACGGACGACGGAACCGCAGACGTCTCAACGTCCGGCGTCACAACGACAGACGTCGCCACCTCAGGTGCCACAGGAGCAACCGGCTCGTGGTGGACGACCGGCTCGGGTATCCGATCAGGCAGCGTCACGACAGGCGTCCGATTCACGGCCACCCAGATAACCGCCACAACACCCACCAGCACAGCACCCGCAACAACCAACCGTCGCTTCATTCAGTCCTCTCGCACGAGCAAACACACAAACAACCGGTGCATATCCTGTCGGCTGTTGAACTACGTAACACTTCTGGCACCCACCCAAGCGGGCTGCATCCAGTCACATTATCACCGAAGCATCGCAGGCACGTTCCTGATAACCTCTGATCACTCCTGGGCAAAATCTGCCTTCGCGCGGCATGTGCATCAGCGTACACCGTGCAAGGGCCAGAGGGCAGAGCTGGAGTGCCGCGACGGAGGGATCGTCACGGTCTGTTAACTTGCTCAAGCGTCTTCAGGCCGGTCAGTAGATTCCGCTTCGGATCGAACTCGACGTTGCGCGTTCCGTCGGGATTCAGGTAGTAGGTGAAGCAAACCCGTATGGTTCCGTCCGGCGTGTAGTGGCCATAGAGATCACCGTACATCTTGCCGTACCACGCTTTCTTGACCTGGCCCTTCTCATCAACCTCGGTTCGCACGCGAAAGTAAGCGATCTGTGTATCGCGTTCATTGTAGACATTGATGCACTCTTGGCGTTTGGGACGCTTTCGTCGAACGTAGTCATAGCTGCTGTGGTATCCGTCAACGGGAGCTTCGTGAGTCGACACCAGCAGGCTGCCGACATAACTCCCATTGTAGATTGGCACCGAATTCGTCTGGATGCCGTCGCCCGTATTCGAAAAGGTGATAGCCATATTCAAGTCGCTCACCGTTTGAGAACCATGACGCGTAATGACTCTATCAAGGGTGCCAGTCACACAAAAAACCATATCGGACACAACTCCTCTCCCATACGATCCGACCCAATCACTTTTTTCCAAATCGTATCCAACTGCTTGGCCGAGCACAGGAATCGGTGCGTCAACTCTTTTCGCATACATCGGGATCGGATTCAGCACTCGTTTCAGTGTCACTGCCCTTGGAGCAGGCCAAGGGCGCCAGCGCCCTGACGCGAGCGACATTTCGTCCGGTCCAGGAAGCCCAAACTGATATACGCCATTGTGCCGATAGTGCCTCTCTTTGCTGACCTCGAACCGAACATCTACATAGGCAACGACTTCAACCGAAGCCATCCCGTTGGTGTCGGTAAGAGTGTCAAAGTCCTTCTTTGCCAGAGCGGGAAACAACGCCTTCTGGTCCGTGGGCCACCAAGCGCCCCCCCGGATTCGGGCGTTCTCGACCAGTTGGTTCGCGTCGTCCACGACACGGAAATCGAATCGGGCCTCTCCACGATCAAAGGCCAAGGATGAAGTGCAACAGAACACCATGATTGCACCCGTTGCTTGGAGAACTTCACGGATTGTCATCAAGACCTCCTTGACTCACCATCGCGTCAAAGACTCCGAAGGTGTAGATGTACGCCATGTTTCTGATATCGCTGTGCAGCCAATCATATTCGACGTCCCCTCCGCGATTTGGCCAGGAGGACGGTTTGAGCGTGGTGTTCATGTCAACGTTGCCTGCCATTACGTCGGGGATCGTGTCTCTGCCAGCCGCAAGGCTCATAGCTGGGATCGCGCCAGCCAGGACCCGCCACTTGTTCGTTTCTGTGAGCCAAGTATTCGCCGTGGCGGTGTTGGTCGTGAACAGGTTGTTACGGAAGTCTCCGGCCCCCATGGCGAAGAAAGGTTTGGTGACGAGTTCATTGGTCGTGATGGATGCCGCCGTCGCTGCATCAATCAGGAAGTACTCCCAGAATTCAAGCCATTCATTCCACTCGGGCTCCGTCCAGCCGGTGGGCGGTTCCGCGTTGTTGAAACGCCATCCGGCGCAGTCACTGAAGGTGTCGGCGCTGCCTCCATTTAGGAACAGCTCTCCCTTGCGTTTCTCTTGGTATGCCCAGGCGTAGCGCCCTTTTCTGCCGACATCCCAGTACCCCTCCCAAGAAATGGCCTCGGCAGCTTGTGTCTTCAGGTGGATGTCGAACACCTCATCCCCCGAAGAGTAGAAGTTGATCGTCTTGGAGGCTATAGCACTAAACCGGTCTTGCCAAGTCAGGTCGGCCCGGTTATCGCCGGAACCGAATATCGAGTGCCATTCGGAAGCGTAAAGATCGGCCAGCGATTCGTAGGGAATCCAGTCGCTATGCAGCATGTTCTCGTTGTACTGGGCGGAGTCAAATGCTTCGGACGCGATAGCGCCATTGAGCATGAAATACTTTGTGGCAAGACCAGCATCTTGCATTAATGCACAGGATACGATGATATTGCCGAGGCTATGCGCGGCAATATATGTTGGGCCACATCCACTCACCTCCGTGAGGTATTCCCTGAGTCCCGTACCCGTCTGCCAAGCATTGAACAGGTTGCCATGGTAATTTGGGGTCCGATACGCACCGAACAGTATGGGGCCCAAGACCTCCAATTGCCCTTCATCGCCTTGCCAAGTCACTGCATGAAATCTCGCGTTACTCCGGGACCAATACATCCGCTTGAATATTTCCGCCTCCCATCCGCGAGCCTGATCATAGTTAACGTTGTAGCCATGCACAAAGATAAACTGCTTGCCGTTGCAGAGTTCGTCCGGGTAGTTTGGCGCGGTATCTTCATCGGCTCGCCCCCCAGTTCCGCCACTTGCCGCACGAAGATTCTTATGCAGGAACATCTTTTCGACGCCGTCCAGGCTCAACGGAAGTTCATGCGAACCGATCGGAGTGCCATCCAATTTCTGAACCTCGATAATGAGGTTGCCGTTCGTCGAGGTACTTCTGCCTTCGAGCAAGATGACGCCTTTGCCGTCATCCTTGACGGCGTTCAAGAAAGCCGCAGGAAGTGTGTAACCGGTGGCCGTGATATTCTGGACTGTCGCATCATCATGAGCGCTGGCGTAGGTGTGGTCACGAAGATGCCTGGCGGCATCTGTTGGGCCGAGGTTTGTGGCAATGTAGGCGTTGACCGCTCCGGCGGTGTGTTTCAGAACGTATTTGTAGCCGTTTGTTCCGATCAGATCGAGTGTCGGCTTCAGGTCCACGAAAACAGGGAAGAAATCAACCCAGTCTCGTTCGCCGTCGATCTTATCGTTCTCATTGTCCGGGTCTCGTCCATAGAACTCCAGCCAACCGGAAACGGCCCCCGGAATGTCTTGGTTACCCGCCGAACTGTCATCTTCGATTCCGCTGTCGTCGTCATCATTGATCCAGAAGTAGAACTTGTCCCCGGCGTTGGCCTTCGTCCGGTCATCATCATCGATCTTACCGCTTCGATCATAGTCGGGAATCAAGTCCACCTTGAAGACGGTAATCACATCCTCAAACGTCGTTCCACAGATTTTAACGCCGTATTTCTCTCCAGCTTTGGCCGCCTCAGTTAGTTTCACCAAGGGATCCCAATAAGGAAACTGGGAGTCCGTCCGGCAGTTGAAGCCCCATGAAGTCGCACGCGGCGCGAGTTGAAACTTGGTCGCCTCCACAGCCAACATCTTGTGCGCATGGTTAATATCCTTGTGGTTCGGAACTGCTCGGTTATTCTCATTGGCCTGGCATGGCAACTTGTAGCTGTTTGTACTGCCTTCGCAAATGTAGATTCGGGTCATCCGAAAGATGCACTTGTTCCCGTTGCATTGGATCTTAAGTGAAACCTTCGTCCCATA
>VGWG01000024.1 GCA_016873675.1 Lentisphaerota bacterium
AGGGGTTGGACGCACAGGCACCGGTGACGGCCGCCGACGCTCATGCCGGTCGCCACGCACGAGAGTCAGTGTATCTGATTTTCAGGGCGAGGGCAATTCCGCAGCAGCCAGTAATCAGGGGGGGGGGAGAGTGTGGGTGTGTGGGAGTGTGTGGGACACTCACTCACACTCACACACTCACACACTCACCCACTCACCCACCCACCCTGTCGCTAACCGATTACTGGGAACGCGTGCGGAAAGAGTTGACAAATTAGCCGTTTCTCACGACACTTCACGCACGTCCGAACCCGCCGCCACTCCGGCGCATCCCGGATACACACGAGATTATGGCGACATCCACACAACACCACTACGACGAAAGCAAGATCAAGACCCTTTCGTCCGTCGAGCACATCCGACTCCGCACCGGCATGTACATCGGCCGGACCGGCGACGGTTCGCAGTATGAAGACGGCATCTACATCCTGCTGAAGGAGGTGCTCGACAACGCCGTCGACGAGTTCATCATGGGCTCTGGCAAACGGGTTGATATTTCCATTAACCCCACCACCGGCGCCTGCTCGGTCCGCGACTACGGCCGGGGCATCCCCTTGGGAAAAATCGTCGCCTGCGTCTCCGAGATTAACACCGGCGGCAAGTTCAACAGCGACTCCTTCCAATTCTCTGTCGGCATGAACGGCGTCGGCACCAAGGCGGTCAATGCCCTTTCCTCCCACTTTCTCGTCCGCGCCTACCGTGACGGCGAGATGGCCGATGCGACCTTCGCTTACGGCAAGCTGGTCTCGGAGAAGAAGGGCAAGACCGACGAGCGCAACGGCACCCTCGTGCAGTTCACGCCCGACGGCGACATCTTCAAGAAATTCCAGTTCCGCGACGAGCACGTCTCGCGCCGCCTGCGGATGTACGCCTACCTCAACGCCGGGCTGAGCCTCCTCTGCAACGGCAACACGTTCCGCTCCGAGAACGGGCTGCTCGACCTGATCCACGACGAGGCCCAGTTCGAGAAGCTTTACCAGCCTTTTCATTACCGCTCCAAGACGCTGGAGCTGTCCTTCACCCACACCAACCGCCTCGGCGAGGATTACTATTCATTCGTCAACGGCCAATACACCAACGACGGCGGGGTTCACCTCTCGGCCTTCAAGGAGGGGTTGCTCAAGGCGGTCAACGAGTTCGGGAAGAAGAAATTCGACGGCGACGAGGTGCGCGAGGGGGTCATCGGCGCGATCGCCATCCGCCTCAAGGATCCGATTTTTGAGTCCCAGACCAAGAACAAGCTCGGCAATCAGGAGATCCGCTCGGATCTGGTCGCCGAAATCAAGCGCGTCATCGAGGAGATGTTCCACCGCGACCCGGTCCATGCACAGAAGCTCATCGGCAAGATCGAGGAGACCGCCAAGCTCCGCGCCGAGCTGAATTCGGTGCGCAAGCTGGCCCGTGAGCGCTCCAAGTCGGTCTCCGTCCGCGTGCCGCAGCTCAAAGACTGCAAGCAGCACCTGCACGCGGCCAAGGGCACCGGCCTCGACACCATGCTCTTCATCACCGAGGGCGACTCCGCCGCAGGTTCGCTGGTCTCCTGCCGGGATGTCTCGGTTCAGGCGATCTTCACCCTCAAGGGCAAGCCGCTCAACACCTGCGGCCGCAAGCGCGAAGAGCTGTACAAGAATGTCGAGCTGTACAATCTGATGCAGAGTCTCGACATCGAGCAGTCGGTCGACAACCTCCGTTACCAGAAGGTGATTCTCGCCACCGACGCCGACGTCGACGGCCTCCACATCCGCAACCTGATGATCACCTTCTTTCTCCGCTTCTTCGACCGCCTGCTCCGCGAAGGCCACCTCTACATCCTCGAGACCCCGCTGTTCCGGGTGCGGAACAAGAAGGTCACCCACTACTGCTACTCCGATGAGGATCGCCTCGCCGCGATCGCCGAGCTGGGCAAGTCGGCGGAGATCACCCGCTTCAAAGGCCTCGGCGAGATCTCGCCCAAGGAGTTCCACGCCTTCATCGGCCCGGAGATGCGCCTGACCCCCGTTGACGCCACGCAGGACTACGGTTTGGGCGAGACACTCGAATTTTACATGGGCGACAACACCTCCGAACGTCGTCAGTATATCATGGACAATCTGGTGATTCCCGACGAGGTTTGAACAACGTCATGCGCCGACCCCCCAGCAAAAAAAGCCCCGATTCCGCCCCCAACGGCGAAAACGCGCCTCCCGTCCAGGTGACCGAGGACTTCCTGTTCGATCTCGACGCTCCCCCCCTGCCCGCCGCCGTGGCGGAGACGAAGGCCGACGGCGAACCCGCCACTGCGGAGCGGGATGAAAGCGGCGCCGAGACCCATCTCCCCGATGCCACGCGCGACACTCCGCCCGACGCCGATCCGCTCTTCCCCCAGGCAGACGGCCCCCTCCCCAAGAGCAACGTCCCCCCCAACAGCCGCGGACCCCTTTCGCGCCTGATGGATGTCAATTTCATCCAGTTCGCCTCCTACACCATCTGCTCCCGCGCCATCCCGACCATCGAGGATGGTCTCAAGCCGGTGCAGCGCCGGATCCTCCATTCGTTGTGGGAGCTCGACGACGGCCGCTTCATCAAGGTTGCCAACGTCGTCGGCAACACGATGAAGTACCACCCGCACGGGGATGCCTCGATCGGCGACGCCCTCGTCAACCTCGTCAACAAGCGCTACCTGATCGAGGGGCAGGGCAATTACGGCAACATCCACACCGGCGACTCCGCCGCCGCCCCGCGTTACATCGAGTGCCGCCTCACCGAGCTGGCCCGCCACGAGGTGTTCAACCCCAAGACCACCCAATACGTCGCCTCGTACGACGGCCGCAACCAGGAGCCGGTGCTCCTGCCTTCCAAGATTCCCCTCCTGCTCATGCTCGGCGCCGAGGGAATCGCGGTGGGACTCTCCACGACGATCCTGCCGCACAACTTCATCGAACTGCTCGAGGCGCAGATCGCCATCATCCAGAAGAAACCATTTCAGGTGCTCCCCGACTTCTACACCGCCGGCGTGATGGACGTTTCGGATTATCGGGACGGCCTCGGCCGGATCAAGCTCCGCTCGCGCATCGAGCACCGCGGCAACAACCGGCTCGTCATCCGAGACCTGCCATTCGGACAGACCACCGAATCGCTCATCAAGACCATCGAGGATGCGATCAAGAAGAAGAAGGTCCCGGTGCGGCAGATCAACGACTTCACAGCCGAGCATGTCGAGATCGAGATCGTCCTCACCGTCGGCGCCGCGCAGGATGCGGCGGTCAAAGCCCTCTACGCCTTCACCGCGTGCGAGACGGCCGTCACCTCCCGCATGGTCGTCCTGCACGGCGGCCGGCCACGCGAAACGACCGTCTCCGAAGTCCTCCGCCTCAACACCCAGCAGCTTCTCGACCTGCTGCAGCGGGAGCTGGAGATCCGGCGCGACGAGCTGCACGAGGATTTCCACAACCGCACGCTCGAACGGATTTTCATCGAGGAGCGGATTTACAAGCGCATCGAAGAGATGCCGACCTACGAACAGGTCCTTCAGGCCGTTCTCAGCGGCCTCAAGCCGTTTCGCAAGGAGCTGCGCCGGGACATCACCCCGGAGGACGTCGAACGGCTGCTGCAAATCCGGATCAGGCGCATCTCGCTCTTTGACATCAACAAGAACCGCGAGGACATCGCCACCATCCTGAAGGAACTCGCCGAAGTCGAGGGCAGCCTCAAGTCGCTCAAGGCCCATGCCGTCAAATACCTCAAGGCCCTGATCAAGCAGTACAAGGCGCATTATCCGCGGCTGACGGCGGTCGCCACCTTCGGTCAGATCGAGCTGCGCGAGCTCACCGCCCGCGAGCTGACCCTCAAGATCGACCGCGAGAACGGCTACATCGGCACCGAGATCAAGACCGGCGAGCCGCTCTTCGAATGCTCGTCGCTCGACAAGATCATGCTCGTCTGGAACGACGGCCGGTACCGCATGATGCCCCCGCCGGACAAGTTCTTCATTGATCAGAACATGATCTATTGCGCCATCTTTGATCGGGACCGGGAGATGACCTGCGTCTACACCGAGCCGCACTTTGACATCTCCTACATCAAGCGCTTCACCTTCGGCGGCGCGATCCAGAACAAGGACTACCGCCTGGCGCCTGAGAAGAGCGCCGTGCAGCTTCTGGAAGAGGGGACGCCCGAGACGATCTACCTCAAATACAAGCCCTCCAAGGGGCAGAAGATCCACCAGCAGGTGTTCACCCCGTCCGAGGCGCTGCTCAAGGGCGTGTCGGCCAAGGGCCAGCGGATGACCACCAAGGGGATTGCCAAGATCGCCTCGGCCAAGCCGCGCTGGTGGGAAGACGGAGACGCCTCGCCCAAAGGCGTGCTGCTGTAACGGGGGTCGTTAGGGAGCGCTCGCTGGGGTTGGACCTGAATGGCGCTACGTTAAGCGATGCTTCCGATCATAATCGTAATCGTAATCGTAATCCGTTCGCCACCAAAAGATTAAGATTAAGATGGCAATAGCCCCTTAACTTAGCGGCATTCGGGACGGGCCTTCAGGGCTTTCAGTTAGGGAATCCCCGTGACGACCGGCTGCGTGTCGGTCCCCGCAGCCTGTGACGGGACGGTTGCTGCCGGGGAATGTTCACGGATAAAAACCTGCGGATCCACCCAACCGTGCGGCTCCTCGTTCCATATTTTCGACGGATAGTAGCCCGCAACCCATCGCGCCGTGCCAAACTCACCCGTGCGCATGCCGAAATGAAGGTGCGACCAGTAACCCCCGTTCTCCCAGGTACAACTGCGCCCCAACGCTCCGAGACGCTGCCCCTTGCGCACCACCTCGCCGGGTTTGACCGTCAGCGCTGGCGATAGGTGCCCATACAACGAACAGATCCAGGAGTCATCCGGCAGGCGATGCTCAAGAATCACGATATGTCCCCAAGTCTGGTTGTAGAGGGCACGCCGTACCACGCCATCGGCCACCGCCACAACCGTCAGGTTATCCCGCAGCCAGGCCACGTCGTACCCCGTATGAATGGTGTTGGAAAAGGCGCCGCCGCCCCCTCCCATCTTGAGACCGAAGCTCTTGCTCCCCGGCTCGAAGAAATCCCGCAAGGGCGGCATGAACGCGCGGGCAACCGGAACGTTCCCGGTGCGCTCCGCGTCACCCATCTCCTCCGTTCGCGTGAACCCGAACAGCACCGCTGCCAGAGTCGCACGACGCAGTTTCTCCTGGATAGCTTCGGTCTCTGGCTCCCGGCCTCTAAATATCCGCATCGGCTCGAAGGCATCCCGGGTTCGGTAGAAAGCGGCAGCGGCCTCCACACATCCGGGCGCCGCCGGGTTCGTCACAAGCGCCAGCGCCTCGGCGTAGGTCCGGGGCGGCTGGACGGCCGCTGGGGACGTCGAGGAACCGTTCCGATCCGGGCCCGTATGCCCACCCCCCTGCTTCTCGCGCCGTTCAATGATCGATTCCGCATCCGTGATCGCCGCCTGGGTAAACGGATCCGGCTCCACCGCAGCCGTCGCCCGAAGAACAGGAATCTCCTCCCCCGTTCCATGCCAGATCAGGTATTCAGCCGCCGCTTCACGAACGGTCGGGTCATCGTCCGCCAAGCGCGCCGCCACCTGTGCACGGATGGCAGGAAGCGTCGCGTTCTGGTGAATCAGGGCTATCACACCCGTGCGGCGCACAGCCGGATTCGTGCTCTCCAGCAAGGCGACCGTGTTGGACGTTAGACCGGAGAAATGGTACCGGGGCAGACGGGGTTCCAGCGCAACAAAATAGGCGGGATTCGTCACCGCCGCCATCATGCGATTCAGATCAGGACGTTGATCCTCCTGCTTCTTGAAGCGTTGGACACTCTCCGCAGGGGGCGCTGCAATCGATGCGCAAACGCACCCCAGCGGCAAAAGCAGAAGAAGCCAGCTCCGTCGGCGCCCGCTGGGGTCACCCATCACAGCGTGGGAGGCAACAGGGATGGGCGCTACGTTAACCGTCGTTTTCGATTTCACAAGGGGTTCATCTTAGCGCCATTCGAGTCCACGGGCAATAGGTTTCTGCAGGTTTCTGCGCAGGACTTGACATCGTTAGCCCGATTCCGCTACATTTCTACGACAAAAGGGCTCCTTCAGACCGGTTTCAGCGAGCGGGTGCCTGTGCAGCCTGAAAAGCGATTGCTTGTTAATTCGCCATGCTCGACAGGCCTTGCGTTCCCTGAATCCGCTGGCTATATTGAGCGTTCCGCTCGTTGGATTGATTTACGCAGCCAACATTCTTTCTTTCTTCTGGCTCGACTATCTATATGGTCTTGCGATCGGTCTTTGGCTGCCGTCGCTGATTTTCTGAAGCCGACCAGGGACTGGCCAGGGACTGGCCGGAATGCCGCTAAGTTAAGGGGCTATTGCCATCTTAATCTTAATCTTAATCTTTTGGTGGAGGACGGATTACGATTAAGATTAAGATTATGATTATGATTATGATCGGAAGTATCGCTTAACTTAGCGCCATTCAGGCCCGTCCCTGAAAACCCAATGCTGTAACGGAACGGAGTGCTCTCTGTTACTTCTCCACGATGTACCGCGGATAGGTTTGCCAGCGCGGCGGGGCCTTGGCCGTGCGGCCGCACAAGCCCGGCGCGAGTTGGAACCAGTACCGGGATCCGGTGCCGTCGTCGTCATCCAGAACAACGACGTTGAACCCGAACGATTCGCCCGGTTTCACGCCAAGATCAGCCAACGGCAGACGCAGTTCGTAGCGGGTGACCTTGGCCGGTTCGTCGCGCACCACGGCGCAGGCGGCGGTTTTCGAGAGTGTGTCGCCACGGCCTTCAAACGGATGGAAGGCCGCGCCGTTCGTGGTGAGCGCCACGCCGAGATTCCAGTGGACATTGGAGGAGAGGACGATGCCCAGTTGCAGCGCGTCGCCATTCCAGATCTTGCCGCCGGTTTGCCGGTTGAAAGGCGTGTCGTCTGTCACCTCGGCCGCTACGCAGAGGGCGTCGCCATCCACGCCCCACCACGCCTTGACGCTCAGGTCTTCCGGTCCCTGCCACGGCGCCTGGCGTCCGGTTGGACGGCGGCGGTCCTCCGGGACGATCTGGAACAGGCTGCTGCGCGTCAGCGTCGGTTTGCCGGCCCACTCGCCCAGCACGCCGTCCACGGTGACGGCCTGCGCCAGGCGCAGCATGAGACGGTCGACCGTCACGGCAACCGGGCTCCCGGCCGCGCTTCCCGTGGTGGCGTCGGGCGCCGTGCGCGCGCCGCGCCAGCCGTTCGCTTCCGAGCGTGATTCCCGGCTGAAGGAGGCCTCCCGTTCCTTGAACACCGCGCGGCTGCGATCCGAGGCGCGCAGCGGCGCGGGCAAGTCGCCGAAGAACCCGCCGCGATAACCGGTGCCTCTGGCGAGGTCGGCACCGGATATCGCCGGCCAGTCGGCGGGAACAGTCAGCGTCCCAGATCCGTGCGAGCCGCCGAACGAGCGCCCTCTGGCGTTGCCGACCGTGACCACCTGTTCGCGCACGTTGCCGCTCAAGTCGAGGATGCCCCAGTAGGAGGCGCCCGCAGCGACGCGCCCGCTATCCGGCGTCGCAAAGACTCCCGCCCGCATCGGGCTGCCGGGTATCGCGCTCACGCCGCCGCGCGTCGGGCCGCCGAAATAGGCCGGCAGGGTCAGATCGTAATTGGCGTTGCCGATGTCCGGCGCGTCATTGCCCGCCATCCGCTCGTCGGACGCTCCCTCGCGGCTCGCGGTGTATTCTGTCCGGGCGATAGCGACGGTGCCCCAGGCAAATGCGTGCGTCACCGGCAGGCGCGGTCCGCGGCAGGCTTTTTCGTACTCCAGTTCGGTCATCGGCCGCAATCCCGCCCAGGCTGCGTACAGGGCGCTATCCCACCACGCAAGCAGGTTGCAGGCCTGCCAGGGTTTGGCCGCCTTGAAATCCGGCCAGACCCCCGACAGGGCGTAACGCCCGGCGGCCGTGTATGTGGCGCCTGCGTGCGAACTGTCGCCGCCCGAGGTGCGCGCGAAAGCGGCGCTCGACATGGTGTTCAAGAACGCCGTGAACTGTCCCCGCGTCACCTCATACCGCATGCAGTAGAAAGGCTCGTAGCCGGTCGGGTAACCGTTAACGATCGCGCCCTCGGGGCCGATGGCGTCCCGGCCAAATTCGCTGATGCCCCAGAGGCGACCGGGCTGGCCGCCGATGCGCCGGGCGTTGGTGCCTTCCGCCACCGGGCCGCTCCAGGTTTCGTCGACCGTGAAGGGGATCGTGGCGCCGTCGGTCCACGAGCCGTCCGTGAAGCAACCGGGCTCGGTTCCGCCCGAACCGACTTGGAACGCGCCGCGCGGAACATAGACCATCTCAATGGCGAAGACCTTGAGGTCGGCGGCGGCGGGGTTGGTGACGCCATCAGCGCCGTGGAGCCAGAGCAGGCTCACGTCCTTGAGCGCGAGCGGTCCGTGCCCGGCATCGGCGCGGTAGATGAACACGCCCATGCCTGTGGCGCCGGTCAGGCCGACATCCAGCGCCGCCTCCTTGGGCACGGTGTGCCGGGCGCGTTCCGGCGCAAGCGTCGCATGAAAGTAGCCCTCTTGCTCCCGGCCCGGAAGCCGGTATTTGGCAAACACCCAAGCCGCGCTCCAGCTCTCGACGGGCAGGTCGCTGCCGGTGACGTTCTGCGCAGCCGGCTCCGTCCACCGGGCCCGCCAGGTGTGGCCACAGGCGAGATCGAAGCGCACCGCGCTTTCCCCTGCTGCGGGGACTGGGGCCAGGCGGATGTTGTCGATCCGGACCTGGTTGGTCTCGGCGGGGCCGCCCTGAAACCGCGCGGCTGCGGCGGGATCCTCGGCGACGGGTGGCGGTGCGACGGCAACGGTCTCCTGCCGCGGCGGCGCTTCGTCAATGGCCTCCGCATACGCGATGAAGGCATCCAGCGACCACGTCCAATAGAGAAAAGCCTTGCGGGCCGCTGTGTCGCCGGTCCGCTCGATCGCCTCGAGCGCCTGGTCGCGCAGCGCTTTCATCCGGGCCACGACATCCGGCGGCCAGATTTCCCGGAACAGTTTCGGGGGGACGCGCTGTTCGGCGAGCCGCAACGGGCGCGAGAGGACGGTCTTCTGCCAACGGTCGCACTCCAGCCTCAGGAGTTCGCGGGCGCTTGCGGCACCCGCGCCAAAGAGCCGCCGGCACAGCTCGTCCAGCGTCGCCTCCACGTCCAGGTCGGGATTCCACAGCGCGCGGTTCCAGACGTAGTAGGTCGGGGCGGCGGTAACGAAGCACGCCGCGCCGTACGAGAGCACCAGACCGCCATCCAGCCGGTTTCGGTTTGATTGATAGAACTCCTGGACCCGATGGGGGAACTGGACCGGTCCGAGCGTCCAGTCGCCTGGACCGGCAAAATCAATCCACATGGACACAGGCCGTCCTGACTTCGCGGCCCAGGCGCGCAGGAGGCCTTCCTGCTCCTGGCTGATCGCCGGCTGATGCATCAGCCCCATCGTGCCCAAGTCGAGGGAGTTGATGACGAGGTTGTCCGGAAACGTCATCTCCTCGGGACAGCTCGGGATTCCCCAAGGCACGTAGATCACCTTCTTGTCGGGCCAGCGCTGTTTGACGATCTCGCACAATCGCCTCACAAAATCGCCCATCAGCAGCGCATCGCCACCCGTCTCGGACTTCTGCCGGCAGCCCGGGCAGCGACAGGCCGAGACGAGGGAGTTGTTGCCCAGATCCATGGAGGGCCAGAGGGTGACGCTGGTGCGCGTGATGCCCCCGATAAATGTGCCTTTGCCTCCCCTGTCCCACGCCCGTTCCAGATTCTCGACATAGCAGGCGATCAGCTCCGGCGCGCTGTAGCAGAACGTGCCGTAGTTCCGGCTGCCATCCTCACGGACCGCAAACAGGGCCGCATTGGTGTTCAGCGTGTTGTTCATGAACTCGAAAATACGCGCGCCCTGTTGCACGGCCTCATACGGCCAGCAGTTGGCCTGGCGCATCAACGTGAAATGATCACCCATCCAGAGCGTCTCCGAGCCCTCGGCGCCAGCGCCGGGGGCCATCGGGAGGATCTGCTCGTCGGACGAGCGCGCCTGCAGCCAATACCAGTCCTGGTACATTCTGCGATAGGAGAAGACCGGCTGATCCCGGTAGCAGACAGGGGGAATGACCAGAGAAGCGGCCTGCCGAATCGAGCGCCCGCCGTACGGCGTCGGCCAGTACCAGCGGACCCCGACGAACCGCTCCAGAAAGTCCGCCACGGCCCAGGCCGTGCCCTCGCCTCGCTGCGTACTGCCCACGAGGTAGACGCGGTTGGGGGCGGTCTTGACGACAAAACCTTCGGGCGGCAATTGCGCCGCATCGATGCCCGCCGCGCGCGATTCCTCGCCGTCGCCGATCACGATGGCGGGCTGGTCGGCAGCCGGGGGGTCGTTGACCAGCTCGAGCGTCGCACCGGTGCTGAGGCGGATCGTCTCCACCAGATTGTTGAGCAGTTGCTTGAAGACCGGGGG
This sequence comes from Lentisphaerota bacterium, assembly GCA_016873675.1. Classification (NCBI taxonomy): domain Bacteria; kingdom Pseudomonadati; phylum Lentisphaerota; species Lentisphaerota bacterium. The sequence continues at coordinate 10,511 of VGWG01000024.1, forward strand.
GTGGTCTCCCGACCGCTTCGCCACAAAGGGGGCTCGTGCCTTGGGATCAACCACATAGACCACAGCCCGCGCAACCCCGTCGCGCACGAGATCGACCGGCGCATGCGCGCGAGCCTCCATCCACGTCACGGGCGGCAGATCGCGCGGTTTGAGATCCCCTTCGGCCGCCGCCTGAAGCGCCATCGCAGCTATCCAAACGGCACCCACAACGCGTTCTCTCATGGTCAGCCTCCTGATGATATCGCGTGCTGTCTCGACGATTACTATACACGAGAAAAGCGGAAGAGAAAAGCTGAAAACGGAAAGCTGAAAGGCGGATCAGGAAATGCGCGAAGCGGGTGTGTGGGTGGGTGAGTGTGTGAGTGTGGGGGTGGGTCGGGGTCGGGGTCGGTATCGGGGTCACAATTCTAGGTTTTTCTGTCGATAGCCATCTTAATCCTAATCTTAATCTTTTGGTGGAGAACGGATTACGATTAGGATTATGATCGGAAGCATCGCTTAACTTAGCGTCATTCAAGTCCCCTATGGGACCCCTTATGTACCTCTTGACGCTCCGACAGAAAGCGTGGGCCATGCACCGCGGACCGTTCCCCCGTGAAAACGAATCGTATCCTCTGTCAGCGCATCCTTCAGCACGTCCGGCGACCCGCTGAACAGCTTGCCGCCCCGAAGCAGTACGCATTGTCCCACATGATCTTCGGGCAGAATGGCCGTGATATCGGTTGCCTCCTGCAACATATTCCGCCAGGTCCGGCCCAGTTCAGCCAGGTCAGGCGCGCCGCCTGCAAAGGCCAGTGTCTCATAGTCCATCCGAGTGTAATGCGCCGTGCGGCTGGCCTGTGCCAGAATGAACTGGGGACTCAACCCCGGATCCTTTCCGCAAGCCGCCCAAACCAGGCATCCAAATGACTGAAGGCGGGAATGGCAGTGAATGATGTCAACCCAATCCCGGACTTCGGCCCGGCCGATCAAGGCCAGTACTTTGTTGGTTGCCAGATCGAACGGGTGCAAGGCGAGCCCAAAATCGGGATGCTCGACGAGCGGGAAGAAGCGAAAGGCGCTGTCATGCACCCACTGCAGAATAACGCCATCGGCACCCCTGAACACCTCGGCTTCCACAAACGTCGGGAACTCGCGAAGCGGTCGCACGTCGTATCCCGCCTGGACAAGCTTCTTTCTGTCCGATTCCCAGGAGGCGAGCACCGCTTCACGGGTGTCGTGAAACAAGTCGACATCATGCGAAACGCGGGCGGACACGAGTATTTCATTGAGGGCCGCGCCGCCAGCCACATAGCGCTCGCCCTGCGCGACGCGCTCCGCAGCCAAAATGCGACACACGGTTTTTTGGAACTCGGTTAGAGACATCTCATCAGCTTTCGAGCAAGGACATAGGTGGCTCGGTCGCCGTTCTGCGCCAGCATGTTCAGGCACCGGGCGAACTCGTCTCGGGTGTGTGGCGTGAAATCGTCACGCAGAAACCATCCGCAGCGCAAGCGATTCCGATCCCACAAGGCCAGCGTCTCTCTCCGAGCATCTGCGGGAGAGGGTGCCGGACAGGCATGGACTTTATGGCTCATGACGCCATAAGAGTAGCCGAATCCCATCTCAATAGCAAGACTGGCGGAACAGCAAAACCCCTCCGGGGTGGTTGCAAGAGAGAAGTCAGAAGACTGAGGGAATGCCACAGGAAACGCGCGAAGCGGGTGGGTGGGTGAGAGAGTGTGTGTGGGTGTGGGGGTGTGTGTGGGGGTCGGTATCGGGGTCGAATTTCCGGCTATTCCCGTCGATAGCGATTTCGATCCCGATTTCGACTTCGATGTTCGGCAGGAGAGAAGAAGGAGAGATTCGCGTGTACGAGTAGGTGTAAGAGTACGGGAACGCGACTCGGCCGAAGGGTCTCGTACTCGTACACATACTCGTACACTCAGATCTCTTGAGCCGCGAAAGATCGCACAGAACACAAAGAAATACGGCCTTTGCTGGCTTTTCTCGCTTTGTGATCTCTCGCGGCAAGTATCTCAACTGCTCTTATCAGGGAGCCTCTTGCAAACACCCCGGAGGGGTTTTGCAAGAGCCTCATAAGCCAAAGGGCGGGCCAGGCTCGCGCCCGACCCGCCCCCCGTGTCGTCAGTCTCTAAACTCTAACCTCTGACGTTCGACCTCTTAACTGCACACTGCACACTTCTCTAACCCCTCTATCGCATCAAAATGAGTGTTCCGCGTGGCACAGGAATCCCAGAACCGGACCGGATTGACCAATTACTACCTTCAGTAAAAACCTGATCGCCCTCCGACATCAAGGGGATTTTTTCGGGACCACGCTTGACAAATCCCATCCTCTTCTGCCACACTTTCACCGTTAAAAGGGTTGTTTTCATGCCGGGTTCACAGGGCGCTTGCCCGTCTGGCATGAAGCGCCTTTTCCATTCACGAGCAGTGGCCGTGAGGGCCACAGGAGTCAGGCATATGGCAAAATCACAGGACGCACATAAAGAAGCTAAAAAAAAGCCGACCAAGACCCTCAAGGAAAAGAAAGCCGCCAAGATCGAGAAAAAGCGCCTGATGGGATTGTCACAAGGAACCTGACACACCGCGTGAACCGATCCGTCGCCCGCTAGGCGCTTAGGCGCGAACGCCATCGCTCTGTCATCACCTATGCGCCACGTCCCCGCCGCCCCGAATGGCTAAGTTAAGGGGCTATTGCCATCTTAATCGTAATCCTAATCTTGATCTTAATCTCTTGGTGGAGAACGGATTACGATTACGATTAGGATTATGATCGGAAGCATCGCTTAACTTAGCGCCATTCCCCGGATTACAACTCTGAATACTGATTTCTGGCTTCTAAATACTGCGCTTGTAGAACCGACGAAGGAGGTTTTGCAAGCGCCTCCGCCTATTATCGGTTCCGGATTGATTTCGGCGTGTGAGCGCCGACGCTAGCCCAAAAACGGTTTCTTATCACGATGAGCACAGGATACAGAGAACGCCGCCGCCCGTTTGAAACCGCCGCATTCCGAGTCGCGCTGGCCCTCATTCCCCGGCTTCCGCGCCGCGCCGTGCTCGGCCTCGCGTGGCTCAGCGGAACGCTCGGATGCCGCTTGGACCGGAAGGGATGGCGGATCGGTCGCGCGAACCTCGATATTGCGTTTGGCGGCACCAAGACGACAGCGGAGAAGCATGCGATTCTGCGAGCGGCCTACATCACGATGACGCGGACGTTTCTCGACGTGATCTGGTTTGGAACCCGCGCGCCAGAACGGCTGACGCGCTATGTCGCTATCGACGACAGCGCGCAGCCGATTTTCCGGGAAAAAAACCAGATCTGCATCGGCGCTCACTTTGGCAACTGGGAAGTCGTTGGACAGTTCATGGCGCTCCGGGGGGTTCCGCTCCACAGCATCGCCATGCCGGTCAAAAATCCCGAGGTGAACCGGTTGCTGATTGCCCGGCGGGAAGTGACCGGACAGACAATCATTCCGCGCGAAGGCGCGCTGCGAAAATTGTTCGCCGTTCTTCGCGCCGGCGGAAAAACCGCCTTTCTGGTGGATCAGAACACCAAGGAGAAGGACGGCGGCATCTGGGTTGATTACTTCGGTCTGCCGGTTCCGGTGACTCCGGCCCCGGTGGCGCTGGCCGCCAAAACCGACAGTGATCTCTTCATCGTCTTTTGCTTGCCACAACGCGGCGGGCGCTATCGGGTTTACGTGACTGAATCCCTTCCGCCGCCGACGCGCGCCAGCCCGGAAACCACGCGCATGATGACGCAACAGATACTCGCCGCCATTGAGCGCGAAGTCCGCATACATCCGGAATGCTGGCTCTGGATGTATAAGCGCTGGTTAATCAAAAAGCCATCGGGGCCATCCGAGCGGTATCCCTTCTACGCCAATCGCGCGTGACGGCGCGCGACGGGCGGAAGCGGAGATAAGCCCGGGGTTTGGGGTCGGAGTTCCCTAGGGCATCTCAACGAGTTCACAGTCGTCAAACCAGGCATCGCCCGTGCCATCGACGCAAAGCTTGACCAGCAGGAACGGATTATCGGCGGAGGGCTGGAATTCGAGCGTCAGTTTCGTCCAGTCGGTCGTGCCGGTGATGCCGGCGCTGCGCCGCGTGGCCCGCACATCGTCCCAGTTCCAGATGCAGTCATCCACGGCGATCGAGGCCTCGCCATCGGTCAAAGCGGTTCGGACCCAGACGCTGAGCCGGTAGTGTTTGGCCGTCTCGCCGTAGGTTGCGGTGCCCGACCGGTTGGGTGTGCCCACAGCGGGCGCACCGCGCCCCTTGCCCGACACCTTCAACGAAACGGAGCCCGAATGCCCCCGGGTGCGATCCACGGTGACGTGACGCCAGGTCGATCCATTATAGACCTCGCCGCCGTTGATCCCCTGCTCGAAATCGTTGACCACGCCAAAGCGGAAACCGGGCACGTCGCTCTTCCCCGCATTCTGCGATTCCGCCTGCTGCTCCAGGGTCTCCGCCACCGGGTCCGGAACCGAAAGAAAGCGGTAGCTGGCGCGGAGATGGTGCATGCCGTCGGCTTCCGCAGTTGCAGGAGCCTCGCTTTGGATACCCAGGTCATACCACAGATCGCAGGTGGCCATGCGGACCGGGCCATTGACCGATTCGAGCGCCACGAAGGGGTTCATACCCGGTTCGCGGACGAACCCGGTGAACCCATTGGATGCGAGGCTGACCCGCGGGTAGTTCAGCGGATTGTGATAGAACCAGGTGGTTTTGCCTGAGCTGACGCCGTTTATCACTTTCTGCCAGCGTTTGCGAGAGTGATGAGAAACCGACACCCCCCCTGCGAGCAGGTTGCAGAACTCGGTCCATTTGGGATCGGGCATGGTGCAGTGCATGCCGCACTGCCACACATAGCCGAGGCGGGTGTCCCACGCCAACCGGAACGTTCCCTCGCCGACGGATCCACCGTCCAGTTTCGTGACGGTCTTAAATTCCAGGACGGGGCCCGCGCGCGAAACAAACTCGATCTGGAACGCCGGATTGGGCGTCTCCCATAGCGGCGCGTTGATGGAGATCTTGGCGCCAACCAGCGTCGCCCAATGGTGGACCGGCGGAATCGTGTAATCCACGGTCTCGTCCGCCGCCGGCGGAGAAAACCGGAACATCTCAAGCTCCTTATTCCACGTCTGGATCAGGCCGATTTTATGCGCCCCGTCATAGATCCAGTACCAGTCTGAACCCGCCGCGTGAGGCGCGGGAGGAAACGAGACGAGGTGAAAGTCGGGCGTGTGCGCCTGAATGGGAAGCCGCCGCCAGGCCGGGGTCGCTTCGATGGCCTGTTGCAGCAGCCCGCCCGGCAGCGCCGGGCGGGTGTCGTCATGCGTCGGTGCGGTCATTGCGATTGGATCCCGATCTGGTGCCTGTCAGAATATCTTGGTCAGGGTGAGGGCGCCCAGCATGCCCTCGGTGTTGTTTTCAGCGCCAAACTCCCACAGCACACGACCGGAGAGAAAGGTGAGAAGAGAGGGCATGAAGAGGCTGACTTCGGGTCCGGCGGCAAAGACCCGTGACTTGCCGGTTTGAGCGCCCGGGCCCGAGTCGCTCGTGACCTGCCAATAGCAGTAGCCGGTCAGGCCCACGTCCAGGGTCTTGTTCAGGGTCTTGCCCAGCCCCCACTCAAAGTGAAAGTCATCACCGGGCGTGTAGTGCTCGTCCTTCTGCTGGGAATGGACTTCATAGCGCGCCAGAATGGAGGCCGACCAGGTTTTCGCGTCATCGGCATAGAGCGTTGCGCCTGCCGTTCCCATGGTCGTCCACATATCTTTGCCGGGCGAAGCCGGATCATTCTTGTCATACTCGCCCACGGGCAGATAAACGCCTGCCGCCAACGCGGCATCGTAGCGGGCGCCATGCCAGGCCAGGCCCACCGGCTCGACACAGATGTCACCCATTCCGGTCTTTTCGGCATCGATTTTCGCCGCGCCGATCGACAAATCCGTCCGGATGAACGGAACACTGATGTCGGCGAAATAATCGGCACCCAGAATCTGAAACGGGGTGACCCAGATCAACCGCGGCACCAGGGCATACACCTGGAGATCGAAGTCAATGGGCAACGTGTTGCCGCTGTTTCCCTTGAGTTGATCGGCTTGATAATAGACGCCATAGATGCGTCCATACAGCCCCGGAGGCGGCAACGTCGCCCCCTTGAGGCCTTCCACGCCATTCACATAATGCGGCTCCCCGGCCAGAACGGATGCGGTCATGAAACCGGCCAGCAGCAGGGCTGCCATCGCCTGAGTGATCCCCGTTGGACGTGCGGCTATCATCGTTCGCCTTTCCTTTCTTGATGCCAAACCCGTGGTGTTGAATTCGACGCCCGGCCAGTGTAATGCGATTACCGTTTGGGATCAAGCGGGAAACATCAGCGCAAAATGCACGCACACGCGGGCGGGTTGACTCCAATCCGCAACCTGTTATCATTACGCCGTCATGGGCATTTCCGATGCGGCGGCGGTTTGTGATCAGGTGCAGCGCGCCCCAAGCCGCGTTGTTTTGTTCACGCTGGCGGCTCTGTGTGCACGGTGACGGAGGACTATGGAGACTCAAATACGAGTGACGTTCCATCCGCAGGGTCGGGCGGTGTCGGTCTTGCGCGGGACGACGATTCTGGAGGCCGCCGCCCGTGCCGGGCTGGTGATCGAGACGCCGTGCGGCGGCGCCGGCACCTGCGGCAAATGCCGGATCCGGATCATGCAGGGATGCGGCGTGCCGACGGCGACCGACGAGCGGGTGTTTTCCCCTGCGGAATTAAAGGATGGCTGGCGGCTGGCGTGCCGCACAGTGATCGTCCGCGAGATGGTGATCACCGTTCCGCAAGCATCCCTGTTCGGCGACGAGCACCAAATCCTGGCGACGTCCGATTCCGGCGCGGCGCCTGAGATCCTCCCCGGAATCCGCAAGATTTATGTGACGCTGGCTCCGCCGACGCTGACCGACGATGCGCCGGATCTGCTCCGTCTGGAACAGGCGATCGGCCCGTTCAAGGCCACACTGCGGCTGATTCGCCACGTGTCCGCCACGCTGCGCGCGAACGGGTTTGCAGGCACCGCGGTTCTCGACGATCACACCCTGATTGACTTCGAGGCCGGGGACACGCACGCGCGCTGTTTCGGCGTGGCCTTCGACATCGGCACGACGACCCTGGTCGGCACGCTGCTCAATTTGTGCACCGGCGAAAAGCTCGCAACCGTCTCGCGCATGAATCCGCAGGTCAGTTTCGGAGACGACGTGCTGTCGCGCATCCATCAGGCTGCATCCTGCGGAAGCGGCCTCGACGAGATGCGGCTGGCGCTGACAAACGAGGTGGCGGCCATGATTGATGCGCTGGGCGCGGGCGCGGCCATTTCCCGTGAAAACATTTACGCGGCGGCTTTTGCCGGCAACACGACCATGGAGCACATTCTGTGCGGACTCAATCCGGCGCAACTCGGGGAGACGCCATTCGTGCCGATGCACGCGCGGGGGTTGCTCGTTCCCGCAGGCGAGCTGGGCATCCCCATCCATCACGGCGCGCGGGCGTATCTCTTCCCCATCATCGGCGGATTCGTGGGCGGCGATACGGTCGCCGGCATGCTGGCGACCCGGATTGACCGGCATGAAGAGACCGCGCTTCTGGTGGACATCGGCACCAACGGTGAGCTTGTTCTGTCGCACCACGGCGTCTTCTACGCCGCCTCGACGGCGGCCGGCCCCGCCTTTGAAGGCGCCCGCATCGCCTGCGGCATGCGGGGCACGCACGGCGCAATCGAGAAGGTGGTGTTTGACGATGACGTGCGGCTGGAGGTCATCGGCAACGTCGCGCCCACGGGCCTCTGCGGCAGCGGGCTGATCGATCTGATCGCCGAGCTGCTCGCCTGCGGCATCATCACTCCGGAAGGACAGATGCTGGCGCCGGACGAGCTGCCGGCCTCGCTGCCGCCCGCGCTGGCCAGGCGGGTGGAGTCGGACGAAGACGGCACCGTCCGCTTTGTCCTGTCCGAGGCGGGAGCGGGATGCGGGTCTTCCCCTGTGGCGCTCACCCAGCGCGACGTTCGAGAAGTGCAACTCGGGAGCGGGGCGGTGCGCGCGGGCATCATCCTGCTCATGCGGCAGGCCGGGCTGGACGTGTCGGACCTCGGCATCGTGCTGATCGCCGGCGGTTTCGGCAACTTCATCCGGCGTAGCAGCGCGCAGCGCATCGGCCTGTTGCCCGGGGGGATCGCCCACACGCGGATTCGTTACGTGGGCAACGTGTCGCTGGCCGGAGCCCAGGCCGCGTTGCTGTCGGGAGATGCGCGGCGCCTCGGTGAAGACCTGGCGCGGCGCATCACGCATGTGGAGCTCTCCACGATGGAGGGTTTTCAGGACGTTTTTGCGGACGCGATGGTTTTTCCAAGGAGTTATTGATGCGCGTGATTCGTTTCGACCCCCTCGGCGGCGCTTCGGGCGACATGATCCTCGGCGCGCTCGCCGGGATCGGCGCCGACCTGCATGGCATCTTCCAGGAGCTGTCCGCCCAGCTTCCGGATCCCGTCGGGGTGGTCGTCTCACCGGCCGATTCCCACGGCCTCCACGGCCTCCGGGCGTCGGTCTCCACCGAATCCACCGCGCATGACCGGTGGGTGGACGTCTCGCCCCACGCCGGCGCTGAGCACGGCGGGGGTCACCATCACCACCCCGAACACCGGACGTTGGCCGACGTGGCGAACCTCCTCGGCGGGCGGCATCCGCTCGCGCTGCGCGTGTTCGAGCGCCTGGCCGAAGCCGAGGGGCGCGTTCACGGCCGAGCCCCAAGCGCCGTTCATTTCCACGAGGTGGGCGCGCTCGATGCAATCGCCGACATCGCCGGCGCCTGTCTCGCCCTGCGTCAACTCGGGGTTGACGGCGTGTCGGTGGGTCCCCTCCCCTGCGGCACCGGAACGCTCACCTGCGCCCACGGCATCATGCCCAACCCCGCGCCGGCCACCCTGCTGTTGCTCGAAGGCCTGGAAACCGTTCAGACCGATGAGCCGTCCGAGCTGGTCACTCCCACCGCCGCCGCCCTATTTACAACCTGGACGCGCGAACTGACCCCTCCCCCGCCCCGCCTGCGGGTGATCCGCAGCGCGTTCGGGTTTGGCCGGCGCACCCTCGTCGGCCGTCCCAACGCCCTGCGCGCCACGTTGCTGGAAACCGAGGCGGCTGGATCAACCCCCGATGCGTCCGGGACGGAATCCGAACTCTGCGTCCTGGAGGCGAACCTCGACGACTGCAACCCGCAATGGGTGGGCGACCTGATCGCGCGCGCCTTGGCTGCTGGCGCTTGCGACGCGTGGGCGACCCCGGCCACGTTCAAGAAGGCGAGGCCCGGAATCGTTTTCTCCGTCCTGGCGCCCGGCGGACTGATCGCCGCGATCGAGCGGCTTGTCTTCACGGCCACCACCACATTCGGCGTGCGTCGTTATCCGGTTTCCCGCTCCATCCTCGACCGCCGTTTTGAGACGGCCTCGACGCCCTGGGGGGCGGTGCGGGTCAAGATCGGCTCGCGTGACGGTCAGGATCTGGTGCGGACGCCGGAATACGAGGACTGCGCCCGTTTGGCGGACACCGCCGGAATCACACCCCGGCAGGTTTACGAAGCAGCGGCGCGGTTGGTGACATCGGCGTAACACACCCCTTTGCTGTCTGGCCGTCAAACAGCCGTCCCAGCGTCGCCAGCAACGCCACGCATGCCGTATCGGTGCGGAGGATTCTGCGTCCCAGAGAGAGCCGCCGGAAGCCGTGCGACTCAAACAGGGCCACTTCGTCATCCATCCAGCCGCCTTCGGGGCCGACCGCGATCACCGGGCGGCGCCCCTCCGCGACCATCGGCCAACCTGTTTCGTCCGTCGGCGCGGCATCCGGGTGGGCAATAAAACAAACCGCTCCCGCCGCGATCGCGGGCAGCCGCAAGTCGGCGAAGCGCTTCAGCTTCGGCTCGATAAAGACGTGCGGAACCCGGGTCGTCCCGGCCTGCATCAATCCCTCGATGAGCAGCGGACGGTACGCTGCCGGGCGCAGCCAATGGCTGCCGAAATAGCAGGCCTCGACCCGAGCCGCGTGGATCAAAAACAACCGGCCGACGCCCAGAGCTGCAACTTGCGCCCACAAGCGTTTCAGGACGCGCGGACGCGGCATCGCCAAGATCAGGTCACACCAGGGCTCGGGGCCTTCGCCTTCCAGCGTCAGCGCCAATTCAACACCGGATGCGTCGCAGCGGACGACCTCGCCGAGACCGAGCTTGCCGTCGGCAACGCCGACCTTCAACGCCTGTCCCACGGTCGCGCCCAGCACGTTCCTGATATGGTCGGCGCGGTTGTCACTCAACTCGACGCGGCCGTTATGAATCTCCTCGGGTTCCACCACGATCCGATTCATCCGTTACGTCACTCCATCTCCCGCTCCAGCCCATCCAGATCGATCTCGCCGGTGTAGACCTCCCGCGCCGGTCCGGTGAGGGTCAGGCCCGTGCATTTGCGATCCCGCCAATCCCCCCCGATGATCAACTCGTAGCCCGTGGGGGTGCGCGCGTAAACGGGCAGGGTGAGCCCGAGCCGCTCGACCGCCGCGACCGCGCAGGCAACGGCGCCCGTGCCACACGCGCCCGACTCCCCTTCGACGCCCCGTTCGTACGTCCGCATGGCGAAACGGTCGGGCGCGCGGTACACGACAAAATCGACATTCGTCCCCTCGGGATCGAACGCCGGGTGCTGCCGCAGCGCGCGGCCCCAGGCGAGGATGTCGACCGATGCGAGGTCGTCGACCTGCACCACGAAGTGAGGGACGCCGGTGTTAATAAAATCGCCTGTAAACGTCCGGCCGGCCGCCTGCACGACCATCGCGTAGTGCTTCCGCGTCGGTTCAGGCATCCAGACCTTCACCCCCTGAGGCACCAGTTCCGCATCCATCAGCCCGCACATCGTCTCCAGGGTCATGGCCCGTCCCGCCGCGCCGATGCCGTGAGCAAAGGCTGCCGCGCAGCGCGAGCCGTTGCCGCACATTTCCACCTCGGTTCCGTCGGGGTTGAGGAACCGCATGCGAAAATCGGCCTTATCGGAAGGCTGGATCAGGATGATCCCCTCGCAGCCCACGCCGACCCGTCGCGCGGCCAGGGCCGCCATCAGAAAATGATCCTGCCAGGGGACCAGCCCCTGACGGTCGTCGATCATGATGAAGTCGTTGCCCGCGCCGTGCATCTTGGTGAATGCAATCTTCATGCTGCCTCCCTCTTCCCGAACGCTCACTCCCTGCCAAACACCCGAAGCATCAGCGCGCGCAGGTCGTTGGCAGACTGATCGGCCGGCACCTCGGCGCCCGCGCTGACGTCGATCAGGTCCGACAGGATGGACAGGGATTCCTGGAGAATCAGGTCATCTTCCTCATTCTTGCGCCCCGCCCGGACCGCGCCCTCCTCCTCTTCCTGCATCTTGCGCAACTCCCGTTCGGCCGCGGCCTGGGCGCGCCGAGCTTGCCGTTCGAGCGGGATCGTCGTGTTCTCGGACATCTCACGCACATGCTGCACGAGCCGGCTGTAGGTCCGATACCGCTTATTCGCCGCCAGCCTTTCCGCCGCACGGGCGCGCAGTTCGGGTATCCAGGCCCGCGTGTCAAAGATCGGGGCATAGATCGCTTCGGGCACCTGCGTCCAGGGCAGCGGATTCGTGAGCTGGTCCTCGCCAATATCCAGGGCGTCCAGAATCGACGGCACCACCACGTCCGGAACCACGCCGCGCAACTGGGTTGACGCGCCGGTCACCCGGTAATAGTTGGCGGTCGTCAGCTTGATCGACCCCGACTTAGAGCCGTTTAGCGGGAGGACGGACTGCACAGACCCCTTTCCATGCGTCTTGGAGTCCCCCACAATGACCGCCCGGCCATAATCCTGCAACGCGCCGGCGACGATCTCCGAGGCCGAAGCGCTGGTGCGGTTGACAAGGGTGACCAGAGGCTTGCGGAATGCCGGAGGCGCGCCGGAATTGGGCATAGCCAACACCTGCACCTGCCAGGCTTCGCGCACCTGAACCACAGGCCCCTCGCGCAGAAAAAGCGCGGCCAGATGGACGGCCTCGCGCAACGCCCCGCCGCCGTTATTGCGCAGATCCAGCACCAGACCTTCCACCTTCGCGTCGTTCATCCGCGCGATCTCGCGCGCCACATCCCGCGTGCAACTCCGGTATCCCGGCGTATTCGGCGGTTGCATCGAGCCATAAAAGATCGGGAGCGCGATCACGCCCAGCGTGCGCTCCCGCCCGTCTGGAAGCGTGATCCGCTCGACCCGGCCGGTGGCGGCCTGTTCCTGCAGATTCACATCATCGCGAACGAGGTCTACCCGCCGCGTGGTGGCCCCGGTCGGATCGGAGGCCGAGATCACCAGCAGCACCACACGGGACCCTTTTTTGCCGCGAATCTTGAGCACGGTCTTGCTGAGCGGCAGGTGGAGAATGTCTTCGATCGGCTCGTCGCCCTGGCCGACACCGATGATCTTGTCATTGGGGCGCAACCGGATGTCGCGCGTGTCGCGCGCGGCCGGTCCGCCGGGGATGAGATCAACCACCAGCGCCGTGCCATCCTCGGGACGCAGCGTGGCGCCGATCCCGCTCAGCGACAGGTTCATTTCAATTTCAAAGTCCCCCTGCTTTTCAGGCGAGAGATAATCCGAATGCGGATCATAGGCGGCTGTGACCGCGCTCATGTACCGTTGAAACACCCAGTCCGCATCGCTGTCGTCCAGAACGATCTTGAACTGCTCGTAGCGCTGTCTGACGAACTGCTCGGGCGTGCGCGCCAGCAGCTTGATCGCGGCCGCCCCGATCGCGTCGGCGGGGTCATCGCCTGCGGCAGCCGGACCTGTGGCCGTGGGGGCCGCATTGGTCGGCGCGGCGGCCGCGTCGCGCCTGGCCGCATCCCCCTCGCGGGCGATCGCATAGCCCAGGTACTCGTTTTTGATCCGCCGCCGCCAGAGGTCGTCCTGGTCCGCAACCGATGCGGGCCAGGCGGCGTTCTTTCGCTTCCAATCGAAGGACTCGTCAACGGAGAAGTCAATCGGCCGGGCCAGCATGTTCGTAACAAAGAGAAACCGTTCCTGCAGCCGCTCCCTGAATACGGCAAAGACATCGAAGGCGAATTGCACATCGCCGCTCTTGAGCGCATCGTCAAGCTTGTCAAGCATGGGTTCAAAGCGCGCGATGTCTTCCTGCCGGAAATACGCGCGATCATAGTCGATGGCCGTGAGCAGGTTGGTCCAGGCGCGCGCCGAGAGGGCGTCGTCAAACCGCCTCTGCACCAGATGCCCCCGCTGCAGCGCACCCACGATCTGGCGCGCAACCGCCGCAAAATGGGGCTGCGGCCGAAGCGGTCCGCCGCCCGGCTCCTCAGCCGCCCGGCACGAGGCGCACACCAACGCGAGGAATGCCACGCTAAACAGCCTTCGAATCATTTTATCTCCTCTGGGCGGTGGCGACCGTGTGCCGCCCTTACAACGCCTGTTTCAGTATCTCGATGAGCCGGAACTCCGTTAAACAGAGGGAAGATTATCCCCTATTACGGGCTGTTCTGGCAAGTCACGCCTATTCGCGCGTCAGGCGGGATTCCAGCAACGTCACGACATTGGATGCAATCTGGTAAATGACGTCATGCCCGAGAACGCTGACATAGCGTCCGCCGTTCGCCGCGACCCGGCCCACACGCACACTCCGCCGCAGCGCCTCATCGGATGCAACATCCACCGTCAGCTCCATCCATGGCTCGGACATGCCGAATGCCGCCACATCCTGCGCCCCCGCGCCCAGCCGCACCACGCTTTCGGCCCGCCACTGGCTCACGAGCGCCGCCCACGTCTTCAACGCCTCGGCATCGGCCGTGCCGGTTCCGGCGACCCATTGCCCGTCGCCATCGCCGCCCTTCCGTTCAACAAACTCCTGCCGACCCGGCCCCTTCACCGTAATCCGGCGGATGGTTTGCACGGGCAGCGCCAGAATGGTCCGATCCACCAGTTCCAGCACGCCCACGCTGCCGATGATCTGCGGCGGCAGATTGCTCGCGGCCACGACAAACACCATCGGCACCGGCGGAAGCGTGAGATCGTAACACCCGGTCTCGCGAACCGATTGCGCAACCGACACGCGCTGGGTGGATCCGTCGGAGAAGGCAAACTCCATCCGACAGAGCGGCTCATTCGTGATCGCCACGGCGTTCACATCGGGATCCACCAGTCGTTCCGCCTGGAGCGCCAGGAATCGGGTCACAACCTCCTCGACCGTCGGTCCGTCGGCCTCGCCCTGCACCGGTGCCTTCAGCCGCCAGAGTCCGGCGAGACCTGAGGCCTGGCGATTCAGTTCCACCGTCTCGTCCGCATACTGTATGATCAGCCGGCGCAGGGCTGCCGGCGACCGATCAAACAGCCTCCGGCTGCGAATCGCCTCGACACCCGCCGGCAGGCTGGTGAGGACCGTGTTGCTCACCGCCACGATGCTGTTGTCATCGGGTGTCAGCGCGTACACGAGCCCCGAATTTCCATCGACTTCGCGCCCGAAACGGATCCGCGCCCCGACCGGGTTGCCGTTCTCCCAGACCTGGACCTGAACCGCTGTCTCCGTGTCGAGTCCGTAAAATACCAGACGCGACCGCAGGACACCCGATGCCCGATCGAGGCCGTTTGTTTCCCCCTCCGCCAGGATGAACCGCTCGATCCGGACGGCCTGCAGCGCCTCGATCGCATCCTCCACTGCCCGGTTCGCGGCCCGCCCGGAAAGCGGCTGCACGAGCTGCCACAGATCGCCCTCGCGCACCACCTTGATGTAAGGAACCCCCGGCCGGCGGACCTCCAGCGCCGTCACCTTTCCGAAAGGCTTTCGAAGCAGCGTGCGGTCGCGCCAGTGCTCAAGCGAGGAGGGAAATGCGTTGAATATCCGGCGATCGGTCACGCACACCACGTCTCCGGAGCGATCCACGACCGCATACACCTCGTGACCCGATGGGGTTGGCGCGCCGAAGGCGGCCTCGGCCCGGAACTGGGGTCCCTGGACAACCACGCGGCCGGCAGGCGGCGCCAGGCCGAAGTCGCCCATGGTCAGATTCCGCCGGCGGATGTCGTGCGGCGGCAGGCGATCCAACAGTGGCGCCCGCTCCAGCAGATCCAGAAACCGCATCACCTCGGCCGAATCCGCACCCGTGGTCACCGGCTGAACCAGATTCCACTGCGCACCGGCCCGCTGAAGCTCGAGACGATAACCGTCACGCTCCACGACCAGCGAATCCACCTCGCCAAACCGCGTCGGAATCAGCCGTCCAGACGGTCCGGCGTCTGCCGCCGTCCATCGCCTCCGATCGGGTGGATCGACAAGCCGCAAAACGATCAGCGAGACGCCGACCGCCACGAGCAGCATACCGATTGTCCGGATTCTCGCCACGTAAAACCCCGTCTGATTGTGTGTGTCGTCAGCCCGCCCTGTGCCGTCTGACCGCCACCACGCCGCCAACCACCAACACCGCGCCGGGAAGGACCCCGACCACCCAGAAGATCACCCGCATCCACCCGGCGCGGTCCAGCCCGCAGGCGAGCGCCGCGTCGCCGCCCAGCGACGGCTGCGTGGCCGCGTCGATGCCTGTGAGCCAGTTCAGCATGTTGAGCAGCAGGTCGCGGTTGGCGTTCAACCGCATGCCCAACATGCCGTTCGAGATAAACGACGCCTCCCCCAGCGCCACGATCTTCGTCGGCTTGAAGCCCAGTTCCGCCGACGTGCCGCCGCCCAGTTCCGCCGACGCCGCGACCACGACCGGCCCGGCGATGTCGGTCGCCGGGTCAAAACGGGGAGGATCCTCGGCCCCCGCCTCACCCCATCCATCATCCGCAGTCAGCGCCAGAGCCGTCACGCGAATCCGGTCCGCCCCCTGGACGTCGCTCAAACTAAGCGTGACGATGCACCACGGCGCCAGGAAGACCGTCGCCGTGTTGCCGAACATCCGCGTGATCGGATGGTCGGCATACGCCGTGATCACCCGGTCGCCACCCGAAAGCGTGCGCGTGCTGATCGCCCGGAACGGCGTGATCACGAGTCCCCATCGCGCCAGCACCTCCTCCAGTCCGGATCGGCCGCTGGAGGGCGCCAGATACAGCAGCCGGCCGCCCTTGTTCAGATAATCCTGAACCCATCCCACCTCTTCGGGCGCAACCGCATGTTGCGGCGCGGCGACCACCAGCGCCGCCGCATCACTGGGGACCCCCTTGGTCTCCCACAGCCGGATGTCGCGCAAGTCAAAGCCGTTGCGCGTGATTTCACGCGCAACGTCGGAGTACCCTGTCTGGGGATCGTAATCGCCCGTGGCGGCCTCGCCATGGCCGGTCAACCAATACACGATCGGCGCGCCGCCCCGTCCCAGCCGCTCGATCGCCGCGGCGCAGACCGACTCGCCCGTAAACCGCCGGGTTTCCTCGCCGGAGGCATCCGGTGCCACGGTCATCAATTCGCCAGCGCCAACCACCAGACGCTGGCCGCTCCCCTCGAAGACCAGCGTGTCCGGTGCGACTCCCTTGTCGATCAGCCGGCGCGCCTCGGCCAGATCCCGGCGCGGATCGACAACGGCGACGGTCAGCAACGCGCGGCCTCCCGTCTTCGCGGCGGCCTGCAGTCCGATCAATAACCGCGCGACGGGACGCCGGACGGGGTGCCCCGAGACGATGAAGGAGGTGATCCGGACCGGTTCGGTCGTGCGTGCCAGAATCTCGCGCGTCCGCTCCGAAATCCGCCCGGCCCCTCGAATCGGCAATTCCCACACGGCGTTCAAGCGGATCGCGGCGCCGGTCATGGCGACGGCCGCCGCAACCGTCAGCGCAGCCGCCACACCGCCCGTCAGACGCGCCTTCAGCCGCCGCACGCCGACCCGCTCTGTTTTCCCTGGCACCATCTTAGCCTGTCCGAATCTGACGCGCCTCAAGGAGCAGCGTCGTTAGAAAAAGAAATCCCCGCGCCGCCGCGCCATAACAGACCACGGGGGCCAGCGCCAACAGGCCGCTCGCGGCATCGGCCGCCCATCCGGCGGCGGGAAAACCGGCGGCGGCAAGGGAAACCCCCGGAAACCAGGCACCCGCGGCCGCCTCAACCGCCAGCGGCACGACGAGGCAGACGAACAACGAGCAGGCGGCGGCGGCGGCCTGCTGTTCACAGGCGAGTGAGAAGAAAATCCCCACCGCCGTCCAGAGGGCAAGCTGGATCATCAGCGTCACAATCCCGGCAACCAGCGGCCACGCCGCGATTCCGTCCGCCAGCCTGGGCGAGAGCCAGGGGAGCAACACCGTCGGCGCCAGGCCGGCCAGCGCCAGCCCCGTGAACCCCATCAGAAACGCCGATTGAAACTTGCCCCACACGACCTGCGACTCCGAGATCGGGGCCGTCAACAGCGTCTCCAACGTGCCCGAGGCCCGCTCCGCGCTGAAACTCCGCATCGTGGTGAGCGCGCTCAAGAAGGGAAGCCAGAAGGCGACCGATCCGACCCACAGCGCCGGTACCAAGACAAAACCGCCCTCGCCGCGGCGCAACGCATCCACCAGTGACCAGCCGCTGGCGGCCAGAAAGGCGGCCGCCTGCACATAGAATGAAACCGACGCAAACGCGGCGCGCGCCTCGCGTTGGAACAAAACCCCCGCCCCCGTCATCCGCCACCTCCCTGAGCCGCCACCGAGACCTCGTCCGTGTCGAGCCCGGCAACCGCGCGGGACAGCGTCCGCACCAGCACGCCTGTGTCGCAACCGGTTGCACGGCGCGCCGTGACCAGCCGCCCGTCGCGCAACACGAGAAACCGGGTGCAGATTTCGGCCATCCCCGCCACGTCATGGCCGGTCAGTATGACCGCCGAACGCACCGACATCGCCGCCACCGTCTGCCTGAGCGCCTGGCCGTGGGCCAGGTCGAGACCGGCAAACGGATCGTCCAGCAGCAGCACTTTGGGCTGGGCAAGGATCGCATCGGCCAGCCCGACCCGTCGCCGGAAGCCCGCCGACAACGCCCCGACCGGTCGCCGGATCACCTCGTTCAGGCCGCACGCCGCCGCCACATCCTTGACGCGCCGCGCCGTCCGCCGCCAGCCCAAGCCCCGTAGCCGGCCCCGAAAGGCCAGATAGTCGCCCACACGCATGTCGTCATAGAGCGGACAGCGTTCGGGAAGGTAGCCCAGAACACCGTAGTAGCCCACTTTGTCGGCAAACACGCTGCGGCCGTCGAACACCACATCGCCTGACTCCGGCTGAAGATAGGCGGCCAGCACCCGCATCAACGTCGTTTTACCGGCCCCGTTGGCGCCCAGCACGCCCACGACCTCGCCCGGAGCCACGTCGAACGAGACGCCGTCGAGAGCCGTCCTCTGGCCATATCGCCGCACAATCTGTCTCACCTCGAAAAGCATGGACATCCTCGCCAGGCCCGACCCATCGCGCAAGCCCGGCGTCAGCCTGCAGCCGTGATGGCCTGCACCAGAGCCGCCGCCTGTTGCAGACCGACCAGGGTCTGGATGACCTGGCCATCCTTGAAGATCAGCAGCGCCGGGATGCTGCGGATGCCATACTTAACAGCCAGATCGCGATTGTCGTCCACATTGACCTTGGCGATCACCGCCTTGCCCGTGACGGTCTCCGCCACCTTCTCCAGGATCGGCGTCTGCATCTTGCACGGTCCGCACCACGGCGCCCAGAAATCAACGACGGTCACGCCCTTCGCCACCGCCGCATCAAAATCGGCCCCGGTCAAATCCTTCAAAGCTCCACTCATCGTGCACCTCCCCGTGTTGTCAGAAAAGAGCGCTAGTATGGCATGTCTGCCCCCCAGTGTCCACCCCTCAATGATTCTCGAAAAAACCTTTACTTTTGGGTCCCATCTGTTGCAGACTGACCCGTCGCTTGAACCAAACCAGGTTCGAGGTCGGCGGGTTTTATCCAGGAGGATCGTAAAGAATGAGCAACGAAGCGATTTGCCAGGCCTTGATGAAAGGGCGCGCGGCTGAAGTTAAAACACTGGTTCAGCAGGAGCTCGATGCGGGCGCCAAGCCGGCCACAATCCTGAACGAAGGATTACTCCAAGGCATGGGCATCATCGGCGCGAAGTTCAAGAAGAACGAAGTCTATGTCCCCGAAGTGCTGATCGCCGCCCGCGCCATGAAGGCGGGCATGGAAATCCTGAAACCCCATCTGGTCGCGGCGGGCGTCCAGCCTCTGGCGACAGCGGTCATCGGCACCGTGAAGGGCGATCTGCACGACATCGGCAAGAACCTCGTCGGCATGATGCTCGAGGGTGCCGGGTTCCGGGTGGTTGACGGCGGCATTGACGTCCCGCCCGAAAAGTTCATCGAATTGGCCCGGACCCATGGCGCGCGCGTGATCGGCGTCTCGGCTCTGCTCACCACGACGATGACCAACATGAAGCTCGTGGTCGACGCCGTCAAGGAATCGGGCATCGGCTGCAAGGTGATGATCGGCGGCGCGCCGGTCACCCAGGCCTACAGCGACGAGATCGGCGCGAGCGGCTACGCCCCCGACGCCGCCTCCGCCGCCGACTTGGCCAAGAAGCTCTGCGTGGCCTGAACAGCCCCGACAGTCTCAGGCGGAATCTCTGACTAAGACAGGCGGTGGACTCCGGTTCGCCGCCTGTCCGCTTTCCCCGAAATGGGTATCCGCCGTTTACCAAGCGGTTCATCCGTCTCTCAGACGAAGCAGAATCGGGGACAGGCAAATTGTGCGCGGGTCTTAATCTTGAGTCTTAATCTGCCGTCGTGTGTTATTGCTTGCCTGTTCCGGATTCACTCGGATTCCCTTCGATTCCCTTGAATGGGTGGTTGATGTGCGCGAAGATCCAAGTCCGGAGGCTGCCGATACCGTTGACTGCCGCAACCGCGCTGTTCAGCTCGTCCTTTCCAGTACATAGGCTTCCATTCCGGAAATCACAAATACGGTGCGGTTCCTATTATCGACCCAATATACAGTCGGGATAACGCCATCTCCGGTCAGTTCAAAAACCCGGAAGTCAACCCATTGGCCATCGCCACAATCCAGTGATATTTTCTTCCGAAACCTGATTGTCTGGTTTTTATGAATGGCATCGAATTCGTCGAGCACTGGAAACCGAAGCTCCGCGATGTTGTTCTCCGCCATGTTCTGCGCTACCGCAGGCAAGCCCCACTTCCAACACAGCGGCATCGGCCCATACCGTTTTGTGATCGGCTTCCCCTGAGTTGTGATGGTCACGACTCCATTCTCCGCCTGCCCGATAGTGGTTACTGCGGTTCCGCCATAAGCGGGCTCTGCGCTAGAGCGTGCAATTCGTGACGAGATATTCCATTGCTCTGGTGAAACGACAGCGTCAGCTTTGCACTGCACGGTTCCTGTCACGAAATACTTAAAGTTCTGGGCACTTCTATTGATTCCGTTACACTAGCATCCCATAGGCTCAGCCCACGGACAAAAAATGCTGACCGGGCGGCCGAACGCCTGTAACCTACAGGCGCATGAATAACAACACAAGTCGACGGCGCCGCCAAGCGCCCCGCGCCCGCAAA